>JANMJC010000556.1:0-14362 GCA_031371185.1 Paracoccaceae bacterium
GGTCTTTGATCTGGATTACGAAAATCAGGGCATGCAGAAGATCATGGGCGACGGCATGGCGGCGGACGATGCGGCCAAGGCGATGATGGCGGCGCGGCCGGAATTGCTGGAGGGCTGGCTGAAGGACGTGACCACGCTGGACGGGCAGCCGGGATTGCCGGTGGTCAAGGCGGCCCTGGGGCTGTAGAATGACGGGGATGCGTGCGGCGGTGCTGGACGGGCACGGCCAACCCCTGCGGTTGGTCGAGGTGCCCGTGCCGGTCCCCGGACCGAAAGAAATCCTGATCAGGTTGCAGGCCAGCGGCGTCTGTCACAGCGACGTGCATGTCTGGATGGGCGACAGTTGCGCCGATCCGCCGCCCGATCCCTTCATTCTGGGCCACGAAGGGGTGGGCGTCGTGGCAGCACTTGGTCCGGGGGTGACGGATTGGACCGTCGGAGAGCGCGCAGGGGCCGCGTGGCTACATGACACCTGCGGAACCTGCGAGGTCTGCGTTTCGGGGCAGGAATCCTTCTGCGCAAACCAGCGCGCCCACGGCTATCATGTGCCTGGAACCTTTGCCGAATTCGTCCTGGCCAAGGCAGACTTTGCCGTGCGGTTGCCCGCTGGCGCGGCCTGGGATCTTGCGCCCCTGATGTGCGCGGGGCTGACGGCCCATGGCGCGCTGGACCGCGCGCAGGTGCAGCACGGCCAGACCTGCGCGATCTTTGGCTGCGGCGGGTTGGGGCTTTATGCCGTGCAACTGGCGGCACGGCGCGGGGCGCGGGTGGTGGCCGTTGACAGCGATCCCGCCAAACTGGCGCTGGCCGTGCAGATGGGGGCCACGACCACGCTGCTGTCGGGCCCGGATCTGGCGCAGGACTGGCCCGAGGCCGCGCGTGCCCATGCCACGATCAACTTTGCTCCGACGAGCCGGACCTGGCCCGCCATGCTGGCCGCGACCCGGCCTCTGGGCCGCATCGTGGCGGCGGCGATGGTGGCCGAACCGGTACCGCTGGTGCAGGAATGGCTGACCTGGACCGGGGTGACGATTACCGGAACATCGGTCGGCACTAGGGCGCAGATGCGCGCGCTGATGAACCTGCATGCCGACCTTCCCCTGACGGGAGAAATCGAAAGGATCGGCTTGCAAGACCTGTCCGGGGCGCTGAGCGCGCTGCACGAAGGCCGCGCGAAGGGGCGTTTCTGCGTGGTCTTTTAGGGCGGTCTGCGGGGTGTTTCGCCCTGTCATGCCTGCCGTTTGCGGTCCGACCCCGGGACGGGGGCGTTCCAGTCGGAAATCCTTTCGTCCCGCCGTCAAGTCCACCGCGCGGCGGACCCCGGCTTGCCGGACCCGGATGCGGCTCGGGATGTGTCAGACCGCGCGCGCAGGGGGACTGCGATCGCGGCACCAAATTTCCGCCGATCGCCGCCGTCAGTCTGCGCGCGCAGGGGGACTGCGCCTTTGGGACATGACCATCATGCCGCCCGTGCTGCGCGGAACCTTCGACCCTGCCGGACCTTTCCACGACGAGCCTGCGGAAAGGGCGGAACAGGCCCCCGTCGCAAGCGTCACGGAATGTAGGCCTTCCTGAGATACCACTTTTCCCGGTAATCCCGCCGACCCGCGCCCTGGGGACCCGGCGTCGAAGGATGGTATAAGTCAGGGGGGCCGGGGCAGCGAACCAATCTCCTTTCGCCCCCGCGGTCCGGGCATTTCCTTTGTAGGATCAACGGCCCCTGTGCCGGGCAGGGGCGCGACCCTCGGATTCCCCCCCCCTGGCTGCGCGCCCCGGGTTCGACGCTTTCGGGCCGGAAAGGCCGCTGGCAGGCCGGGGTCAAATCCGGCATTCTTCCCACGACCTGACCGATCCGCGCCAAAGGACTCCGCGATTGAAAAACGACCAAAGTCAGATGTTCCGGATCTTTGGCGATGTCGGCGCCCCGGTCTTTGCGCTGTGGATCGCCCGCCATGCGCGCAGGTTGGGGTTGCGCGGGATGATCCTGCGCCACGACCCCACCCGGCTTGACCTGAGTGTCACCGGCCAGCCCGACCTTCTGGACGCCATGGCTTTGGGCTGCAGTCTGGGTCCGCAAGAGGTGTTGGTGGACCGCATCGAACGTTCACCAGATCAGGCCCGGAACCGGAACGATTTTTCTTCGAACTCCGATTGAATCGTGATCAGATGATCCCGGGGGTGACGCCGCATCGGGCATGGAACGGGCAGCACGGCCCCTTGGCCCGACCGCAGCGCTTTCCCAAGGCCGGGCGGCTTTACATCGGGGTCATGGAAATTCGGGAATGACGATGACGGGGAACTGGGTGGCCAACGGTCTGTCGCAGGACCTGCCGGCCCATGGGGTGATGCCGGGGCAGTGGCAGGGCACCGACCTTGCGATCTGGCGGGCGGGGTCGGGGCGCGTCAGTGCCTGGAAGGACCGCTGCCCGCACCGGGGCATGCGCCTGTCGCACGGGTTCGTCCGGGGCGAGACTCTGGCCTGCATCTACCATGGCTGGGTCTATGGCACCGACGGCACCTGCCGCCACATCCCCGCCCATCCCGCGATGCAGCCGCCCGCGTCAATCCGGGCTGAAAGCTTTCAGGTGCGCGAACAGGATGGCCTGATCTGGGTTGGCCCCGCGACGGCGGCAAACGCTCCGCCCGCCGTTGAAGGGATGGTGGCCGTGCGGTCGATCACGGTGCTGGCCACGCATGAGGAAGTGGCGGCCGCAGCCCCGGAGCTGACGGCGACGGCGCCGGAATGTCTGCGCGGTGCCGTGGTGGCAGGCCCGGCGGCGGTTGATCTGTGCCTGGTCCTTCAGCCCAAGGCGGGGGCGACCGTGGTGCACGCTTTGGCCGGGGCCGGGGCCGACCTGGTTGCGGCGTCGCGCTGGCTGGAAACCCTGCGCCGGACCGTCGAATCGGGGGTTGCCGCATGATTTCCCCTCAGGTTCTGAACGAATGGTATCCGGTCGGAATGATCGCGCAGGTTGGCCCCTGGCCGGGCCGTCTGACTGGCCTGTTGGGTGCGCCCGTGGTGATCTTCACCACCGGTCAGGGCGCGATCGTGGTCCAGTCGGCAAGGGGCGTGCCCTTGGCCGTCACGCTGGCCTATGGCCATGTCTGGGCCTGCCCCGGGACCCCCGCCCATGCCCTTTTCGCCCTGCCCGAAGCCACGCAACCCGGGCGTCGTCTGGTCGACTGCGGGGTGGTGCGGGTCAAATGCTCGCCCCTTCGCGCGGTCGAAAACTTTCTGGACATCGCCCATTTTCCCTTTGTGCACACCGACATTCTGGGCGCCGAACCCCACACCGAAGTGAACCGCTACGAGGTGCAGATCCGCGAAGAGGTCGACGAGGTCTGGGCGACCAAGGTGCATTTCTATCAGCCGCAGGCCGCGAAATCGGCGGCGGGCGGCATCGTGACCGACTACATGTACCGCGTCGCCGCGCCCACGGCGGCGGTTTTGTACAAGACCTGCCCGAACCGAACCGACGAATGGGATGTGATCGGCATTTTCGTGCAGCCACTGACCGAAGAGCTGTGCGACGTCTATCCCTATATGGCGCTGTTTGATGATGTGACGCCCCTGGCCGAGTTGATCCATTTTCAGCAGATGATCTTTCTGCAAGACCGTTCGATCCTGGAAAACCAGATCCCGCGCCTGTTGCCGCTGGACCCGGGGATGGAGATACCGACCCAGGCCGATCTGACCTCGGTCGCCTATCGGCGCTGGCTGAAACGCCGGGGGCTGACCTATGGCGCGCAAAGGGTGGCGGCATGATCCTGCATGATTATGTCCTCAGCGCCTCGTGCTACAAAGTGCGGTTGCTGGCCGCACTTCTGGGGGTCAGGCTGGAACTTGTGGCGGTCGATTTTCACCCCGGGCGGGCGCATAAATCGGTGGTGTTCCGGGCGTTGAACCCGGCGGGCAGCCTTCCGGTGCTGGTGGACGGCGATCTGGTGCTGACCGAAAGCACCGCGATGCTGGTCTATCTGGCGCAGATGGCGGGGCCGGACTGGCTGGGCGCGACCGACGCGACCTCTGCCGCGCGGGTTCAGCACTGGCTGGCGTTTTCGGCGCGGCTGAACGGCAGCCTCGGGCTGGCCCGCCTGCACGACATGCTGCATTTCGCAGCCGACATCGACAGCGCCCGCGCCGCCGGCCACCAGTGTCTGCGAGAGATCGAGGCGCATCTGAGCGAGGCGCGTTTTGCCGGCCGGATTTTCCTTGAAGGCGACCGCCCCACCATCGCGGACATCGCCTGCTTTCCCAACATCGCCCTTGCCCCCGATGGCGGGGTCGAATTGAACGACTACCCGTCCCTCAGGCTGTGGCAGCGCGCGATCCGGTCGCTTCCGCGGTTCATCGAAATGCCCGGCATTCATCGGTTGCACGAATTGGCTCCGGCTCCCGAACGGGGGACCACGGCATGACGGGATACCTGCTGAAAAACTGCGCGGCGATCGTCAGCGATGCCCGTGCGCCGGTGCGGACCGGGCAGGATATTCTGATCACCGGCAAGGCGATTGCGGCCATGGGCGCGAACCTGTCGGCAGCCCCCCTGCCGCCCGGAACCGAGGTGATCGACGCCTCGGGCTGGTTCGTCTACCCCGGGCTGGTCAACACCCATCACCACTTTTTCCAGACCTTCGTGCGCAACCGCGCCGATCTGGACTGGACCAAGCTGTCGGTCATCGAATGGTTGGACCGCATCTATCCGATCTTTGCCCGCCTGACCGAGGAGTGCTTTTACCACGCCTCTGTCGTGGCCATTGCCGAGTTGATCAAGCACGGCTGCACCACCGCCTTTGACCACCAGTACAATTTCCCCCATCACGCCGGCAGCCGCATCGTGGACCGCCAGTTCGAGGCGGCGCAGATGTTCGGCATCCGGTTTCACGCCGGGCGTGGCGGCAACACCCTGCCGAAGTCGCAAGGCAGCACCATTCCCGACGAGATGCTGGATACAACCGACGGCTTTCTGGCCGATTGCGAACGGCTGATCGACACCTATCACGATCCTGCACCCTTCAGCATGCGGCAGGTGGTGGTGGCGCCTTGCCAGCCGGTGAATTGCCATCGCGAGACCTTTGTGGAATCCATCCGGCTGGCGCGCGACAAGGGCGTGTTCCTGCACTCTCATGTCGGCGAGGGGGAATCGGCGGTGATCGAGGCGCGCACCGGGCAGCGCACGGTGCCCTACCTTGAAGAGATCGGGTTTTGCGGACCGGACACCTTTTATGCCCATTGCTGGGAGCTGACACATGCCGAGTTGGCCCGCATGGCGGCCACGAAAACCGGCGTGTCGCATTGCCCCGAACCGGTCTTTCTGGTGGGGGCCGAGGTAACGGATATTCCCGCCATGCAGGCCCTTGGGATGCGCATCGGTCTGGGCGTGGACGGGGCGGCGTCGAACGACAATTCGAACCTGATGCACTGCGTCCATTCGGCCTACATGCTGCAATGTCTGGTGGCGGGCACCCGCAAGCACCCGGTGCCCGACCCCGCCGCCTTTCTGGGCTATGCCACCTCCGGCGGGGCCGATCTTTTGGGCCGCACCGACATCGGCCGCCTTGCTCCCGGCCTTGCCGCCGATCTGTTCGCCCTCGACACGCGCCGGCTGGACTATGTCGGCACGCGGCATGACCCGGCCAGCCTGATCGCCAAGGTGGGCGTCGGCAGCACCGTGGACCTGACCATGATCAACGGCCGCATCGTCTGGCAATCCGGCCAGTTTCCCGGACTTGACGAATATGCCCTGTTTACCGCCGCCGAATCCTGCCTTCACCGCCTTCACACCTGACAAAGGACACGCCGATGACCCAACCCCTGAATCGTCGCTCTTTTCTGAAAACCACGCTGGCCGCCAGCACGGCCCTTGCCCTGCCGATCCCGGCCTTTGCGCAGGACGGCGTGCTGAATGTCACGCTGATCGTGCCCTCGCCCGCCGCTGACGTCGGCTGGTCGCATACCTTGCAACTGGGCACCAAGGCGCTGGAGGACAGGTACGGCGACAAGGTCAAGGTGACCTTGCTGGAGAACATCGCCGAAGGCCCCGATGCCGACCGCATCATGAACAAGACCGTGGCCGATGGCACCCAGTTCCTGATCCTCGGGTCGTTCGGCTACATGAACGGCGGGCTGAAGCTGGCCGAACAACATCCCGAAGTGTCGATCCTGCATGCCTCGGGCTATATGGTGGCGCCCAACTTCTCGCCCTTTGGCGCGCGCTATTATCAGGGCACCTATCTGATGGGCATGGCGGCGGCCGCCCTGTCAAAGACCAAGAAACTGGGCTGCGTCGGGGCCTTCGCCATTCCCGAACTGATCACCTCGATCAACGCCTACGCTCTGGGGGCGCAGTCGGTCGATCCGTCGATCGAAGTGTCGGTCGTCTGGGTGAACTCCTGGTTCGACCCGGCATCCGAGCAAGAGGCGGCCAAGGCGCTGTTGTCGCAGGGCTGCGACGTGATCTTCTCGAACGCGCAGGACACGCCTTCGGTGGTGGCGGCCTGCGAAGAGGCAGGGGCCTATGTGTTCAACCTCAACTCTTCGATGCTGTCCTATGCGCCGGCCAAGTATCTGGGTGTGGTCGGCACCGACTGGTCGCCCTACTTTCTGGCCTCGGTCGACGCGCATCTTGCGGGCACCTTTGCGGGGGCTTCGGCCTGGCTGGGCATGGCCGACAAATGCGTCTTTGTCGCCGACTGGAACGCCGACATCCCGGCCGAGATCGTGGCGCGGATCACCGAAACCCATGCCGCCATCGAAAGCGGTTCCTTCTCGCCCTTCACCGGGCCCCTGATCAATCAGGACGGGGCCGAAGCGGTGGCCGCAGGGGTGGTGCTGGGCGATGACATGATCCTGTCGATGGATTGGCACGTCAAAGGCGTCACCACGCCCTTGCCGAAATAAGGGCGCGGCGTGACCGTGCCCCAGCCCC
Source organism: Paracoccaceae bacterium (assembly GCA_031371185.1). Lineage (GTDB taxonomy): Bacteria > Pseudomonadota > Alphaproteobacteria > Rhodobacterales > Rhodobacteraceae > CAIYZT01. The sequence continues at coordinate 6,930 of JANMJC010000556.1, forward strand.
CGCTGTTGTCGCTGCAGGCGGTTTCAAAACGCTATGGCGCGGTCAAGGCCAATTCCGGGATCGACCTGGCCGTCGATTCCGGGTCGATCCACGCCATTCTGGGCGAAAACGGCGCGGGGAAATCGACCCTGATGAAGCTGATCTACGGCGTCGAAACCCCCGACGAGGGCCGGATCCTGTGGAAGGGCCAACCGGTGACGCTGTCCAGCCCCGCCGATGCCCGCCGTCTGGGCATCGGCATGGTGTTTCAGCACTTTTCCCTGTTCGAAACGCTGAGCGTGGTGCAGAACATCGCTCTCATCGTGCCAGGATCGCAAAAGGCACTTGCCGCGCGCATCCGCGCCCTTGGGGCCGAGTTTGGCCTGACGGTGGACCCCGAGGCCATGGTGCACACCCTGTCGGTGGGCGAGCGGCAGCGCGTCGAAATCATCCGCTGCCTGCTGTTGAACCCCGAACTTCTGATCCTGGACGAGCCGACCTCGGTTCTGCCGCCGCAATCGGTGCTGCGGCTGTTCCACACCCTGCGCGCCTTGCAGGCCAAGGGCATGGCGATCTTGTTCATCAGCCACAAGCTGGAAGAGATCAAGGCGTTGTGCGACACGGCGACGATCCTGCGCGGCGGTCAGGTGACCGGGCGGCTGACCCCGCGCGACCATTCCGCGGCAGCGCTTGCAACCCTGATGATCGGGCGCGCCATGCCGCCGCCGATGCCTGCAACGACGCATGCCCGAGGCGAGGCGCGGTTGCAGCTCAGCGGGCTGACCTATCGCAACGATGATCCCTTCGGGGTGTCGCTGTCGGACCTGTCGCTGACGGTTCATTCGGGCGAGATCGTCGGGATCGCCGGGATTTCGGGCAATGGCCAGCAGGAATTGGCCGCTCTGATTTCGGGCGAGATCGGGCAGCCCCCGTCACAGCGCGACACGATCCGCCTGAACGGGCAGCCGGTCGGCCATGCGGGCGTGGCGGCGCGGCGCCGGATGGGCTTTGCCTTTGTCCCCGAAGAGCGTCTGGGTCGTGGCGCGGTGCCCGACATGTCTCTTGGCGACAATGCCTTGCTGACGGCGCATGGCCGGGGGCTGGTCACCAAGGGCTTCATTTCGCGGCAGGCCGAGCGGCACTTTTCCACCGATTGCATCGCGCGCTTTGACGTGCGTACCCCGGGGCCCGAAGCCGAGGCGGGGGCCCTTTCGGGCGGCAATCTGCAAAAATTCATCATGGGGCGCGAAATCATGCTGGACCCCGGCATGTTGTTGGTGGCGCAGCCGACCTGGGGCGTCGACATTGGCGCGGCGACGGACATCCGCCAGCGCCTGATCGAGATGCGCAACGCGGGCGCGGCCATTCTGGTGATTTCCGAAGAGCTGGAAGAGCTGTTCCAGATCTGTGACCGTCTGCATGTGCTGCACAAGGGTGCGCTTTCGCCCAGTCTGCCGGTGGCGACGACCACGGTGGAACAGGTGGGCGCGCATATGATCGGGGCGGGTGCTGCCGTGCCGGTGACGGCATGAGGCTGGCCCTGATCCGGCGTGACCGCGCCTCGCGCCGGGCCATGGTGCTGGCGCCGGTCCTGGCCTTTGGCCTCAGCATTCTGGCCAGCCTGGCCCTGTTCGCCGTCCTGGGCAAATCACCGGGTCTGGCGCTGTACGCGCTGCTGCTGGAGCCCTTCCTGACCTGGTACAACTTTTCCGAGGTGCTGTTGAAAATGGCCCCGCTGTTGCTGATCGCCCAGGGGCTGGCCATCGGCTTTCGCGCCAACGTCTTCAACATCGGGGCCGAGGGGCAACTGGTCATGGGGGCGATCGGGGCTTCGGCCTTTCCGGTATTCTTCCCCGAGGCGACCTCGGGGCTGATGCTGCCGGCGATGCTGCTGACCGGTGCTGCCAGTGGCATGGTCTGGGCCGGGATCGCCGCGCTGTTCCGCACCAGGTTCAACGCCAACGAAATTCTGGTGACGCTGATGCTGACGCTGATTTCGGTGCAGGTGCTGAACTATCTGCTCTTGGGGCCGTGGAAAGACCCCAAGGGGTTCAACTTTCCGCAAAGCGTGAGGTTTCCCGATGCGGCTCTGCTGCCCATCCTTCTGCCCGGCACAAGGGTGACGATTGCGCTGCTGTTTGCCTTGGCGGCATCCGGGCTGGCGCATGTGCTGATGCGGCACCGGTTTTCGGGGTTTCAATTGCTGGTGGCGGGGCTTGCGCCGCGCGCGGCCAGCTATGCGGGGTTCAGCGCCAGACGCGCCATCTGGGTCAGCCTTTTGCTGGGGGGGCTGGCCGCCGGTCTGGCGGGTGCCGCCGAGGTGGCGGGCCCCTTGGGACAGTTGCAGCGTTCGGTGTCCACCGGCTACGGCTATTCCGCGATCATCGTGGCCTATCTGGGCGGGCTGAACCCGATCGGCATCGTGGTTTCAGCCTTCGTGATGGCGGCAATCTCGATCGGCGGCGACAATGCCATGGTCACGGCCGATCTGCCGGTCGCGGCGGTCTGGGTGTTTCAGGGGCTTTTGCTGACCTTCTACCTCTGCGGTCTGACCTTCATCCGCCACCGGGTCGTTCTTGAGCGCGCGAAGCCCAGGGCCCGGCCATGAACGCGGTCGATTTCATTCTGGCGGGCATGCTGGCAGCCGCGACCCCGATGCTGCTGGCCGCCCTGGGCGAGTTGGTGGTGGAAAGGTCGGGGGTTTTGAACCTTGGGCTTGAGGGGATCATGGCGCTGGGCGCGTCGCTGGGGTTCATCGTGGCCCATGGCACGCAGAACCACGCCTTGGGCTTTGCGGCGGCGGCCGGGGGCGGGGTGGCGATCTCGCTGATCTTCGCGGTCGTCGTGCTGGGCTTTGCGGCCAATCAGGTGGCCGCAGGGCTGGCCATCGGCATTCTGGGCACGGGATTGTCGTCGCTGTTCGGCAAGGCCTATGAAAGCCGGACCATCGACGGGCTGCCGAAACTGGCGCTGCCGCTTTTGTCGGATCTGCCGGTCGTGGGGCCGACGCTGTTCACCCAGGACATCGTGGTCTGGCTGACGCTGCTGGTGGCGGTGGCCCTTTGGGCGGCGCTGAACCATTCCAGGCTGGGCCTGATCATCCGCGCCGTCGGAGAGAACCCCCATGCCGCGCGCGCCATCGGCTTTCGCGTGCTGCGGGTCCGCTGTGCGGCCATCGCCTTTGGCGGGGCCATGGCGGGCATCGCCGGGGCCTATGCCTCGACGGTGTACACGCCGCTGTGGGCTGACGGCATGATTGCCGGGCGCGGCTGGATCGCGCTGGCGCTGGTGGTTTTCGGCACCTGGGCGGCGGGGCGGATCGTGTTCGGCGCGCTGCTGTTCGGCGCCTTGTCGCTGGGAGAGCTGACCACCCAGGCGGCGGGGGTCAACATTCCGTCGCAGGTGCTGGCCTGCGTGCCCTATGTCGTCACGATCCTGATGCTGGCCGCGATCTCGTCCAACCGTCGCCGGATGCGCCTGAACACCATTGCCTCGCTGGGGCAGCCCTTTTCCCGATAGGCGCCGAACGGGACGAACCAAGGACGTTTCGCGGCGGCATTTTCAATGCGGTTTGGAGAGGGCGGCGGCTCGGGTGTTCCGGGCATTTCCGGGCGCACGCCCGCCAAACCGACCGGGCTGCGTGCCAAGGCCCTGCACTTGCCCGTCCGTGGCCGCGACACCCCGTCGGACACCCTGCGCACACGTCGATGAAAATGCTGGGTAAAGTACAGGTTTTTGCCCGCTGCCCGGCCCTGCCATGACCTGCCGCGCAGCGGCTGGCAGCGGGGCGGCCCGCCGGAACCTGACCTTTCCGCGCCGCCCGGTCCCCGCAGCCGCAATCAAGGGTTGCCGCTTGCCCGGGCGTTTCCAAACGCCCAGCCAATCAATTGAAAGCGCTTTGGGTCAAGAATCGTTGACTTGTTTTGCCAACATGCCATACACACCTCGAAACGTTTCGGGACAGGCCGCAGAGATGGCCGATCACACCGGGGCGTTTTTGGGAGAACGCGCTTCAGCGCATATCAATCACTTGGGAGGAATTTCCATGTCCTTTGGATTCAAAGGCCGTGCACTGCGGACTGCTGCCGTTGGCGCAGTTCTTGCAACGCTTGGTGCGCCAGTTCTGGCGGATGAACTTTTCTACGTTTCCGGCGCGGTCGGCAACGCTGTCGACAACTTCAAGGCGCTGGTCAAGCCCTGGGAAGATGCCACGGGCAACACCGTGACCATGGTGCCGATGCCGGCTTCGACCACCGACCAGTTCGGTCAATACCGTCTGTGGCTGGCCGCCGGCGCGGCCGACATCGACCTGTATCAGACCGACGTGATCTGGGCTCCGCAGTTGGCCAACCACTTCCTGGACCTGACCGAAGCGGCCAAGGACCTGGCCCCGCTGCACTTCCCCTCGATCATCCAGTCGCAGACGGTTGGTGGCAAGCTGGTAGCCCTGCCGATCTTCACCGACGCTCCGGCCCTGTACTATCGTACGGACCTGTTGGAAAAGTACGGCGTTGCCGTGCCGAAGACCTGGGCCGAAATGGCCGTTGCCGCCAAGACCATCCAGGATGGCGAGCAGGCAGCCGGCATGGCCGATTTCCACGGCTTCGTCTGGCAGGGCAATGCCTATGAAGGCCTGACCTGCAACGCGCTGGAATGGGTGAAGTCGTTTGGCGGCGGCCAGATCGTGGAGCCTGATGGTTCGATCTCGATCAACAACCCCAATGCCATCGCGGCCCTTGAAGAAGCAAAGTCCTGGGTTGGCACGATCTCGCCCGAGGGCGTTCTGGCCTATCAGGAAGAAGAAGCCCGCGGCGTCTGGCAGACCGGCAATGCCGCCTTCATGCGCAACTGGCCCTATGCCTACGGTCTGGGCAATGGCGACGATTCGGCCGTGAAAGGCCTGTTCGGCGTGACCACCCTGCCGGTTGGCAAGGAAGGCGACACCTCGGCGGCCACGCTTGGCGGCTGGAACGTGGCCGTGTCCAAGTACTCGACCCACCCGGAGGCCGCGATTTCGCTGGCGCTTTATCTGGCGGGCCCCGAGGCGCAAAAGCAGCGTGCGATCAACGAATCGAACCTGCCCACGATCGTGTCGCTGTATGACGATGCCGACATCGCCGCCGCACAGCCGATCATCCCGCAGTGGAAGGACGTGTTCCTGAACGCCGTTCCGCGCCCCTCGGCCCCGACGCTTGGCAAGTACAACGAGGTTTCGGCCAAGTTCTGGTCGGCGGTTCACAACACCCTTTCGGGTGAAGGCACCGCTGCCGAGAACCTTGAAATGCTGGAAGCCGAACTGACGGAAATCAAGGGCGCTGGCTGGGAATAATCCCACCCTTCGGCAAGCCTGAAGATCGGGGCGGCGTTACCGTCGCCCCTTTCGTTTCCGGCCCCCGCGGAGGAGGCCGAACCACTCGGGGGTTTTCATGACAACTTCACTTGCGCCCAATGGGGCCAAGCCGTTGCCGAAGTCCGATCTGACCTTGCATCAGCAGCGACAGAGAGCGGCCTTCTGGTTTCTGGCACCCATGGTCCTTGCCCTGTTCGCGGTTGCGGCATGGCCCTTGTTGCGGACGATCTACTTTTCCTTCACCGACACCACGCTGGATGACCTTTACGGCGGCAAGTGGATCGGCTTTGGCAATTACCTGAAAATCACCACGCTTGCCTCGGGCAAGGTCCTGTATCGGGGCACGCTGGTCGATCCGGACTGGTGGAACGCGGTTTACAACACGATCCGTTTTTCGATCTTTTCGGTCATTCTGGAGACCATCCTTGGCATGTGCGTCGCTTTGGTGCTGAACGCCGAGTTCAAGGGCCGGGGTCTGGTGCGCGCGGCGATCCTGATTCCCTGGGCGATCCCGACCATCGTGTCGGCCAAGATGTGGGCCTGGATGCTGAATGACCAATACGGCATCATCAACGACTTGCTGATGAACCTGGGCATCATCAGCGAAAAGATTGCCTGGACCGCCTCGGTTGACACGGCGATGTATGCCGTCCTGATGGTGGATGTGTGGAAAACCACGCCCTTCATGGCGCTTTTGATCCTTGCCGGCCTGCAGATGGTGCCGCGCGACATCTACGAGGCGGCGAAACTGGACGGCATCCATCCGGTCAAGGTGTTCTGGAAAGTCACCCTGCCGTTGATCCGCCCGGCGCTGATGGTGGCGGTGATCTTCCGCATGCTGGACGCGCTGCGCATCTTCGATCTGATCTATGTGCTGACGCCCAACAGCAAGGCCACCAAGACCATGTCGGTGATCAGCCGGGAAAACATGATCGATTTCAACAACTTCGCCTATGGGGCGGCGCAATCCACCTTGTTGTTCTGCATTCTGGCAACCTTTGTGGCCCTCTACATCTGGCTGGGCAAAGTTGACCTGAGCGGGGAGAGCGCCAAATGAACCGCAAACTGATCAACAACATCGCGTTCTACGCCCTTGTCGTGGTGATCGTCGTCTTTTCGGTCTTCCCGTTCTACTATGCCATCGTCACCTCTTTCGCGACCGGCACCGCCCTGTTTGAAGCCAGCTATTGGCCCAAGCATTTTGATCTGGCCAACTATGAAACCGTTCTGGGCGGGCGTACCTTTCTGCGCTCGATCGTGAATTCGGTCTTCATTGCCACGACCACGGTGATCATCGCGCTGTTTCTTGCGGTCACGGCGTCCTACGCGCTGGCTCGGGTGCGGTTTCGCGGGCGGGGCCTGCTCTTGATGACGATTCTTGCCGTGTCGATGTTCCCGCAGATCGCGGTTCTGGCCGGTCTGATCGAGTTGATCAAGTTCTCGGGGTTGTTCAACACGCCCTGGGCGCTGATCGTCAGCTATACGATCTTTACCCTGCCGTTCACCGTCTGGGTGCTGACCACCTTCATGCGCGACCTTCCGGTCGAGATTGAAGAGGCCGCCATCGTGGACGGGGCGACGCCCTGGATCATCATCACCAAGGTGTTCCTGCCGCTTTTGTGGCCAGCCCTTGTGACCACCGGCCTTCTGGCCTTTATCGGTGCGTGGAACGAGTTTCTCTTCGCCCTGACCTTCACCCTGTCCGAAGCACAGCGCACCACCCCGGTGGCCATCGCGATGCTGTCGGGCGCCTCGGTGCAGGAAATTCCCTGGGGTCCGATCATGGCGGCCTCGGTCATCGTGACCGTGCCTCTGGTTGTCCTCGTTCTCATCTTCCAACGCAAAATCGTCGCGGGTCTGACCGCAGGCGGCGTGAAGGGCTAAGCAAATGGCAAAGATCGAACTCAAGAACGTCAAGAAGTCCTACGGCGCGGTGGATGTCATCAAGGGCATCGACCTGACCGTCAACAAAGGCGAGTTCATGGTGTTTGTCGGCCCGTCGGGTTGCGGCAAATCCACCCTGCTGCGCCTGATCTCGGGGCTGGAAGAAATCACCAGCGGCGACATGCTGTTCGACAACGAGGTGGTGAACAACCTGATCCCG
>JANMJC010000324.1:0-1564 GCA_031371185.1 Paracoccaceae bacterium
GTCGACGTCAGTCATCTGGAATCTGTGCCCCGCACGCTGGACCTTCTGGGCCCCCAGCAACGCATCGACGATCTGGCCGACACCGCCGGCACGATTTCCTACGAAATCCTGACCCGCCTTTCCGCCCGGCTGAACCGCCGCTACATCGAGGGCGGCACATGATCGGCCTTGTGGAGCCGGCCCTTGCCGCCATCGGGCGACCGGCGCTGCGCATGCTTGCCGCCCTGGGCCGGGTGACGATCTTTGCCCTGCAGATCGTGTCGCATCTGTTTCGCCCGCCGTTCTACCCGCGCGAGTTTCTGGCCTCGCTGATGCAGATCGGCTGGTTTTCGTTGCCGATGGTGGGGTTGACCGCGCTGTTCACCGGCGGCGCTCTGGCCTTGCAGATCTATTCCGGCGGATCGCGGTTCAACGCCGAAAGCGTGGTGCCGTCCATTGTGGCCATCGGCATGGCGCGAGAACTGGGGCCGGTTCTGGGCGGGCTGATGGTGGCCGCGCGCGTCGCCTCCTCGATCGCCGCCGAAATCGGCACCATGAAGGTCACCGAGCAGATCGACGCCCTGGTGACCCTGTCGACCCATCCCTTGAAATACCTTGCGGTCCCGCGCGTTCTTGCCGCCACCCTGGCCGTGCCCGTGCTGGTCGCGGTGGGCGACAGCATCGGCATCATGGGCGGCTGGCTGGTGGGGATCAGCCGGTTGAATTTCAACTCGGCCGTCTATCTCGCCAACACCGTCGATTTTCTGCAGTTCTGGGATGTCGGCTCGGGGCTGGTCAAGGGGGCGGCCTTCGGGTTCATCGTGGCGCTGATGGGGTGCTATTTCGGGATGAACTCCGGGCGCGGCGCCCAAGGCGTGGGCGCGGCCACCAAATCGGCGGTGGTCTCGGCGTCGATCCTGATCCTTGCGGCCAACTATCTGCTGACCGAAGCGTTCTTCACCTCATGATCACCCTGTCCGCCGTTCACAAGTCTTTCGGGCCCAACCGCGTGCTGCGCGGCATCGACCTGACGATTGCCAAGGGCGAAAGTCTGGTGATCATCGGGGGGTCGGGCACCGGAAAGTCGGTGCTGTTGAAATGTGTGCTGGGTCTGGTGCGTCCCGATGCGGGCCGGATCGAACTGGACGGACAGGATGTGACCCGGACTGACCGCGACGCTTTTCTGGCGCGATTCGGGATGCTGTTTCAGGGTGGCGCGCTGTTTGACAGTCTGCGGGTCTGGGAGAACGTTGCCTTCCGCCTGCTGCGCGGCGCGCAGAAACTGCCCAAGGATCAGGCCCGCGCCCTTGCCATCGAAAAGCTGCGCCGCGTCGGGCTGAAACCGGAAACCGCCGATCTTTTTCCCGCCGAACTGTCGGGCGGCATGCAAAAGCGCGTCGGGCTGGCCCGCGCCATCGCTGCCGAGCCCGAGATCATCTTTTTCGACGAACCCACAACCGGGCTTGACCCGATCATGGCCGGGGTCATCAACGAATTGATCCGCGAAATCGTGGTCGAGATGGGGGTGACGGCCATGACCATCACCCATGACATGACCTCGGTCCGCGCCATCGCCGATAAGGTC
>JANMJC010000589.1:0-8664 GCA_031371185.1 Paracoccaceae bacterium
ACCTCGTCCTGTGGTCCGCCCGGTTCGGGCGTGGATGGATGCCCTGCGTGAGTCGCAGGTGCGAGTACCGATGGCGAACTTGGCCGCCAGTGTCGGGCATCATCGTGCATAGCGCTTTGAAAGGTCAAGCGAAACTCCGCCGCTGCACAATGTTAGCGCAATCTCAAGGGGTTGAGTGTTCAGTCGCGGCAGATTGCAACCGCAGGCCGCGCCGCAGTGCAAGATTGTTACCCGCACAATCCAAAGAATCGGTGGGCCTGCGCCAGACCCTGGCTTTTCAACGCCTCTTGGGCGGTCATTTCCTCGTCTTTTCCCCAGAGTTCGGCCTGCCAGTCCTCATCGATTCGGGCGAGGGAGAAGGCCTGATCGGGCGACAGCCGGCCCTGCGACAGGCCAAAGCCCAGGATCAGCGATCCGGTAATCGCCACAAGGTCGTGGAACGCCGCAAGGTGAAACGGCGACAGCGCCGCAACCCGGCCGCGCAGTTCGGCAAGACTTTCGGCGGGCTGGTCGATCGGGCTGACCCCATGCGTGACGCGCAACGCCGCCCGCAGATCTCTTGCGGCCCAGGACAGATGCGGGTCCCATCCGCGCGCCTGCCGGTCGATCAGCGCCGCCGGATCGGTGGCGCGGTAGCACAGAAGATCGGTCGCGCCGTAAGCGGCCACGATGTCGACCACCTCGGCCCTTTGATGGGCGACCTTGTCGATGGCCGAATTGGCATAGCGCGTCATCGGCATGGTCTCGGGCTTGATCGCGCCCTCTTGCGCGTTCCACTCGTCCGCACTGGCCTGCGCCATGGCAAGGGTCGGCAGAACGAAGGCCGCCTTGGCCGGAGTCTTGACCGGCCGGGCATCCAGCCGGATCGTATAGCCGCCGTCACAGGCTTCGGTCGTGGCCTTGGACCAGAACCGCTTTGCCTTCCATCCGCTCACTTGAAAACCTCGAAGGGATCGGCCGGCACGTCCTTTTCATTCCAGTCCAGCGCCTTCCAGGTCCTCGCCATATGGTCGGGCAAGGGCGCGGTAAAGGTCATGATCTCTTTGGTGATCGGGTGCTGGATGGTCAGGCTGCGGGCGTGCAGATGCAGCTTGCGCGAGATGTCGCCGCCGATCGTGGTGCCCCAGCCATCGCCGGGATTTTCTACGCCGGAACTGCCGTATTTGCTGTCTCCGATGATCGGGTGACCCAATTCGGCCATATGGGCGCGCAACTGGTGGGTACGGCCTGTAACCGGCTCCAGCGCCATCCACGACAGGCGGGTGCCCAGAAACCACAGGGTGAAAAAGTCGGTCTGAGCACGCTTGGCGTCGGGATGTTCGGCCATCTTGGCGGGATGGATGCAGACCATCTTCTCGCCCTCGCCCCGTCCATGGCCGGGTGCCTTTTCCAGACCGTATTTGATCGACCCCTTGCGCGGGTTGGGCACGCCGGCGACCACGGCCCAGTAGATCTTGCGCGCCTCGCGGTGGCGCAGCGCCTCGGACAGGGCGCGGGCCACGCGGTCGGTGCGCGCCAGCATCAACAGGCCCGAGGTGTCCTTGTCCAGGCGGTGCACCAGCTTTGGCTTGTCCTTGAAGCCGAACTTCAGGGCCTCGGCCAGGGCGTCGACGTGCCGGTCGCCCAGACCCGATCCGCCCTGCGACGGCAGGCCCGCAGGCTTGTTCAGGATGATGATGTGTTCATCTTTCCACAGGACGGCGTTCTGGATCATCCGGGCGTCTTCGATGTTGACGCGGCCGAATTCGGGCGGCGGGGCGGCGTTTTCCGGCAGGGGCGGCACGCGCACCACCATGCCCGGCGCCACCCGGTCCGACGCCTTCACCCGGGCGGAATCCACCCGGACCTGACCGGTGCGGCACATCTTTTCCACCGCCCCCTGGGTCACCTGCGGAAAGCGGCGCTTGAACCATTTGTCCAGCCGCTGCTCGCCCTCGTCTTCCGTCACGGTCACAAGTTTGACGCCGCTCATCCGAGGGCTCCTTTGGCGAGGGCCGCGCCAAGGGCGACGGCGAGAAGGGAAAGGCCGACCGAGAGCGCGACATAAAGCGCGGCCTGGGGGATCTGGCCCGATTGCCACAGCGATGCGGCGTCCAGCGAAAAGGCCGAAAAGGTGGTGAAACCGCCCAGAATGCCGGTCATCAACAACGGCGACAGCCCGGCGCGCCCCGCAAGTGTCACGAACAGCACGCCCATGACGAAAGAGCCCAGCACGTTGACCAAAGCCGTGCCCCAGGGCGCCCCGACCGCGGCAACGGTCAGATAGCGCAGGACGGAACCGATGGCGCCGCCAAGGGCAACTTGGGCAAGGGTCAGAATCATGGACTGTCCTTGACCTTGGGGGCTTGATTCGTCAACCATCCCCGGGATTTCCGGGGGTTTGGCGCATGTTGTTCGGGGCGATGGGATTTTCTTACGCGAATTTCGGCCACACCCGGACCGTCTTTGACCGCAAAGGCTCTCACTCGGCCAATCTGGGCGACAACATGCAGTCGCTGGCGGTGCGCCACCTGTACCGCGAACTGGGGATCCCGGATGCGCAGGTGGTGCGCATCGACCGCGACCAGTTGCCCTATTACGACGGCCCGCCGGTGGTTCTGCCGATGAACGCGGTGTTTCCGCGCGCCATCCTGCCGGCCTCAGACAAGGTCATTCCGGTCTTCATCGGCTTTCACGCCTCGGGCGAGACAATCCTGAAGCATCGAAAATGGCTGGCCAAACAGGGACCGATCGGGTGCCGCGATCCGGCCACGGCGCAGGTTCTGACCGATCTGGGGATTTCGGCGCATGTCACCGGATGCCTGACCTGTTGCCTGCCGGAACGGGGGGCAGACCAGAGGGGCGGCAAGGTGATCCTTGTGCAAGGCTCGGGCAACGGCGCCTTTCCCGAAGCGGCCCTTGCGGCGATGCCAAGCGCATTGCGGGCAGACCTTGTCACCATCAAACAACGCCGCACCATGACGCGCCTGCCGCTGACGGACGAAGACTTGGCCGAAAACGACAGCATCACGGCGGGGATGCTGGACCGTTACCGCCGCGAAGCGCGGCTGATCGTGACCGCGCTGCACCATGCCGCCGCGCCGTGCATGGCGGCGGGCATTCCGGTGGTGCTGGCGCGCAAAGAGTGGAGCGATCGGTTCGGCTTTTTGCAAAGCCTGCTGCCGGTATATGTCGGGCCGGATTTCAGCACCATCGACTGGAGCCCCGCGCCGGTGGACATGTCGGCGGTCAAAGCGTTCCAGATGGCGCAATTCAAGGCGGTCCTTGCGCCATTTCTTGCGGTGTCGTGAGCTTCCACAGAACTGACCGTCCTTGTTCCCCTGTCAACGCGCGCCACGAAAGGGCAATGCCCGACCGACGGGTGGGCAAGCAACCAGAGTTCCCGCGCGATTTATGGGTCAGACCACCCCACCGAATTTCTGCTGGTATCGTTGAAAAATGCCCGCCCGAGGCGGCGGTCGGGCATTGCCCGGCGCGCTTCGCGCTGGATTCCGGGCAGAAGAAAAATCCGTGAGCCAGTCAACGACGACCCCCTTCAGCCGTCACTCCGCCTGCTTCTTGACCCGCAGCTTGGCGAAATACTCTACCCGCTTTTTCAACTCACGCTCAAAACCGCGTTCGGGGGGCAGATACCAGACCGGGCGCTTCATGCCTTCGGGGAAATAGTTCTGCCCCGAAAAGCTGTCTTCGGCGTCGTGGTCATAGGCATAGCCCGCACCGTGACCGATTTCCTTCATCAGCTTGGTCGGCGCGTTCAGGATATGTTTGGGCGGCGGGTGGCTGCCGGTGTCTCGCGCCGCAGCCCGCGCCGCCTTGTAGGCCACATAGACCGCGTTCGATTTGGGGGCAAGCGCCAGATAGACCACCGCCTGCGCCAGCGCCAATTCGCCCTCGGGGCTGCCCAACCGTTCATAGGTCTGCCACCCTTCAAGGCAGACCTGCTGCGCCTGCGGATCGGCCAGTCCGATGTCTTCGACCGCCATGCGGGTGATGCGGCGGGCCAGAAAGCGCGGGTCCTCGCCGCCCTCCAGCATGCGGGCGAACCAGTACAGCGCCGCTTCCGGATCGGAGCCGCGCACCGATTTGTGCAGGGCCGAGATCAGGTTGTAATGCTCCTCGCCCGATTTGTCGTATTTCGCGGCCCGGCGCATCAGGCGGGTGGCCAACTGGTCACGGGTCAGGGGCTTGTCCAGTTTCCACGCCGAGACCTGCTCGATCAGGTTCAAAAGTGCGCGCCCATCGCCGTCCGCCATCTCCATCAGCGCCTCGCGCGCCTCGCCGTTCAGGGGCAGGGCGCGGCCAAGGTCGTGCTCGGCGCGTTGCGTCATGCGCTCCAGATGCGCCAGCGTCAGGCGATCCAGAATGATGACCTGCGCGCGCGACAACAGCGCCGCGTTCAACTCGAAGCTGGGGTTTTCGGTGGTGGCGCCGACCAGAAGGATCGTACCATCCTCCATATGGGGCAGAAAGCCGTCTTGCTGGGCCTTGTTGAATCGGTGGATCTCGTCGACGAACAGCAGCGTGCCCTGCCCGTTCTGGCGGCGGATGCGGGCGGATTCGAAGATTTTCTTCAGGTCCTGAACGCCGGTGAAAATCGCCGAGATCTGCACGAAGGCCAGATCGCTTTCGTCGGCCAGAAGCCGGGCGATGGTGGTCTTGCCCACGCCGGGCGGCCCCCACAGGATCAGCGACGACAGGCTGCGCGCCGCCAGCATCGCGCCAAGCGGCCCTTCGGGCGACAGAACCTTGTCCTGCCCGATCACCTCGGCAAGGGTTTTCGGCCGCAAGCGATCCGCCAGGGGGCGCGGACCCGGCGTCGGGGCTTTCTGCGGGGTGCTGTCGAAAAGGTCTGACATGGGCCAAAGCTACGCCATGCCTGCCCAAAGCAAAAGGGCCGCACCATCGGTGCGGCCCCTGTTCCGCCCCATGGGGTCAGATTATTCGTCGGCCACTTCGAAAGCGGCGGTGCGGGCGTGGTCGGCCGCGCCCTTGGCGTTCGGATCACGGTCGACAAACTCGATGATCGCCATCGGAGCCATGTCGCCATAGCGGAAGCCGGCCTTCAGCACGCGGACGTAGCCGCCCTGACGTTCTTTGTAACGGGGACCAAGGATCGCGAACAAACGTTCGGTGTGCATGTCCTGCTTCAGCTGCGAATGCGCCTGACGGCGGGCATGCAGATCGCCGCGCTTGGCCAGCGTGATCAGCTTTTCGATGATCGGGCGCAGTTCCTTGGCCTTGGGCAGGGTGGTCTTGATCTGTTCGTGTTCAATCAGCGAGCCGGCCATGTTGGCGAACATCGCCTTGCGGTGTTCATGGGTGCGGTTCAGCTTGCGGTAGCCAGATGCGTGACGCATGGGTGTCTCCTAGACGCTATGTTTTACTTTGTCCGGCAGGGCCTACGATTGGTCCCGCTCACCTTGGGGCCTTTTCGGCCCATTTTTCCCCGCCATTGCGGGCATTTTAGCGGCAAGCCGGGGTGTCCCCCGGCCTACCTAGGTCGGGGGACACCCCGACTCTTAGAACTGGTCTTCGAAACGCTTGGCCAGATCTTCGATGTTCTCTGGCGGCCAATCTTCGACTTCCATCCCCAGATGCAGCCCCATGCCCGACAGCACTTCCTTGATTTCGTTCAAGGATTTGCGGCCAAAGTTCGGGGTGCGCAGCATCTCGGCTTCGGTTTTCTGGATCAGGTCGCCGATGTAGACGATGTTGTCGTTCTTCAGGCAGTTCGCCGAACGCACCGAAAGCTCCAGCTCGTCCACCTTCTTCAGCAGCAGCGGGTTGAATTCCAGACCGGCATCGACTTCGCCTGCCTTGGCGGATTCCGGCTCGTCAAAGTTGACGAAAATCGCCAGCTGGTCCTGCAGGATGCGCGCGGCATAGGCCACGGCATCATCGGGGCTGAGCGAGCCGTCGGTTTCAACCTTCATCGTCAGCTTGTCATAGTCCAGAACCTGACCTTCGCGGGTCGGGGTGACTTCGTAAGACACTTTCTTGACCGGCGAATAGATCGCGTCGATCGGGATCAGACCGATGGGCGCATCTTCCGGACGGTTCTTGTCGGCGCTGACATAGCCCTTGCCGGTGTTGACCGTCAGTTCCATGAACACATCGGCCCCGTCGTCAAGGTGGCAGATCACATGGTCACGGTTGAGAATTTCGATGCCATGCGATTCCGAGATGTCGCCAGCGGTCACAACGCCCGGACCCTTGGCCGAAATCGACACCCGCTTCGGGCCCTCGATATCCATCTTCAGGCGCACGCCCTTGAGGTTCAGCACGATGTCGGTGACGTCTTCACGCACACCGGCCACGGTCGAAAACTCGTGCAGGACGTTGTCGATCTGAACCGATGAGATCGCCGCCCCTTGCAAGGACGACATCAGCACGCGCCGCAGCGCGTTGCCCAACGTCAGGCCGAAACCGCGCTCCAGCGGTTCTGCCGTCAGCGTGGCGGTGCGGCTGGCATCAGGGCCCGCCTTTACCACCAACTGTGCTGGGCGGATAAGTTCTTTCCAGTTCTTGTGGATCATGGTGTCGCCTCCATTCTTGTCGCCTGCCCATGTTCCGTAAAGCAAGGGACGTCCGAGGGTCTGAATGCCGAAATCGGGCCGCGCGAAATCGCCCGGCCCGACACGAAGAAAACGAAGTTAGACGCGGCGGCGCTTTGGCGGCCGGCAGCCGTTGTGCGCCAGCGGGGTCACATCCCGGATCGAGGTGATGTTCAGACCCGCAGCGGCCAGCGCCCGAAGCGCCGATTCGCGGCCCGAACCCGGGCCCTGCACTTCAACCTCGACGGTCTTCATGCCGTGCTCTTGTGCCTTGCGGGCGGCGTCTTCGGCGGCCATCTGCGCGGCATAGGGCGTCGACTTGCGCGAGCCCTTGAAGCCCATGGTGCCCGAGGACGACCAGGAGATTGCGTTGCCCTGAACGTCGGAGATCAGAATTTTGGTGTTGTTGAACGAAGAGTTCACATGAACCACGCCCGCGGCGATGTTCTTGCGTTCTTTTTTCTTGGTGCGGGTCGTTTTTGTGTCGCGTGCCATATCTCGATGCCCCCCTTATTTCTTCTTGCCGGCAATGGCTTTTGCGGGGCCCTTGCGGGTACGGGCGTTGGTATGGGTGCGCTGACCGCGAACCGGCAGACCTTTGCGGTGACGCAGGCCACGGTAACAACCAAGGTCCATAAGACGCTTGATGTTCATCGTCACTTCGCGGCGCAGGTCGCCTTCGACGGTAAAGTTCGCGTCGATGTATTCGCGCATCGCCAGCACTTCGGCATCCGACAGCTGGTTGACGCGACGCGCGGCGTCGATGTTCAGCGCGGTGCAGATCTGGGCGGCATTGGCCGCGCCGATCCCGGCGATGTATTGAAGAGAAATGATGACCCGTTTCTGAGTCGGGATGTTGACGCCAGCAATACGTGCCAAACGTGTCTTCCTTTTCGTTGCGGTTCCGTACTTCCAGAACCTTTTTTCACAACTGCCCGGGTCCTTGGACCCGAACGCTCAATCTTCCCCGACAGGGGAAACCCGCTTGCGGACTGATTCCGCATCGGAACGCCGTGCTTTAGGGGCTTTATCAGGGGGCGTCAAGGAGCGCCCTTGGCTTTTTATGCCTTGTCAAGAACTTTGGCGATATCCCCGGCAACCGCGTCCATCCCGGCCAGCCCGTCCACGGTGGCAAGCTGTCCCTTGGCATAGTAGTAGCCGATAAGGGGCGAGGTTTTCTTGTAGTATTCCATCAGCCGGGTTTTCAGCGCGTCTTCATTGTCATCCGCGCGGCGCCGAAGGTCATGGCCGCCGCAAACGTCGCAGGTGCCTGCAACTTTGGGCGGCCGCGTTGTGTCATGATAGACCTCGCCGCAGGTAGCGCAGGTCGAGCGGCCTATGATCCGCGCCACAAGGGCGGCGTCATCGACCTGCATTTCGATCACGGCGTCCAACCCTTGGCCCATCCTGTGCAGCAGCTCGCCCAAGGCATCCGCCTGCCGCAGGGTGCGGGGAAAGCCGTCGAAGATGAAGCCGCCGCCCGCGCCCTTCGCCAGCTTTTCCGCGATCAGTCCGATGACGATGTCGTCGGTCACCAACTCGCCCCGCGCCATGACCTGCGCCACGCGGTTGCCCATTTCGGTGCCGCTGGTCTTGGCCTCGCGCAGCATGTCGCCGGTCGAGAGCTGCACCATGGCCCGTTCGTCCACCAGACGTTTGGCCTGTGTGCCCTTGCCCGCGCCCGGCGGTCCCAGAAGGATGATGTTTGCCATGGCCCCCCCCGTTTCGGTCAGCGACGCGCGGGCGGCTTGGCCAGCGCGGTCGGGCTGCGCTTGCGGCCGCGCAACTGCGACTTTTCGATCAGGCCTTCGTACTGATGGGCCAACAGGTGGGATTGCAACTGGTTGATCGTGTCCATGGTCACCGACACCACGATCAGAACCGAGGTTCCGCCGAAATAGAAGGGAATGCCGACTTCGTTTCGCAAAACCTCCGGCAGAAAGCAGACCGCCGCAAGGTAGGCCGAGCCGACGACAAGGATCCGGTTCACAACGTAATCAAGGTATTCCTCGGTCTTCTTGCCGGGGCGGATGCCGGGGATGAATCCATTCTGGTTCTTCAGATTCTCGGCCACTTCATCGGTCTTGAACGACACGTTCTGCGTGTAGAA
>JANMJC010000590.1:0-10352 GCA_031371185.1 Paracoccaceae bacterium
GATCGGGTCAAACCGGCTGGCATTCGCACAGCCCGCCGGAATTTCCGCGACCCCGGAGCCTTGGCAGGGGAAGCCCGCCGCGCAATCGTGGCAGGCGGCCACCAGAGCCGCCAATTCATCGCGCCGCACCCAGCCCTGAAAGACCGCCAGCGTCAGATCCATCCCGCCCCTGCGCGCCAGATCGCGGGCCCGTTCAAAGGATTGCTGATCGTCGGGATAGCCAAACATGGGTGTGCCCGTGACAGGGTCGGTCCGCGACACTCTGGACCCGACAGGGTCGGTCGGGCGTTGATCTGGATCAAAAGCAAGAAAAATCCGGGGCGCGGGGAGGAGTGTCAGAGCCGGGCTACAAGGGAACCGGAACCCTGAATCCACTTCCCTTCGCGCTCGTCATGGCCGAGGCCATCGCCGGGTCCACGCTTTGCGGCATCCCCCATTCCAGCCGGGGCTCAAACCCCCCGGCCTGGCGCTGTCCTCTGCCCGTATGGCGGAAACGGCCAAACTGACGCGGGGTTACAGCGGGTGGGAAAAAGCAAGGCTTTTCCTGGTCCACCCGATCCAGATGGACGGCCTCATATCATCGGAGCAATTTCCAGATTACGGGGCGGCTGACCAGTCCCCCTTCTTGCGCGCCGTGATCCGCGCATTGGTCTGCGCCACCTCGGCCTGCCGGTCGGCATCGGCGGGGTGCGAGGTCACGAACCCGTCGCCCGGGTCGGGCAGGCGCGCAAGGATCTGCGCCCCCCAGGATCGGCCCATGGCCCGCCTTGCAGGCGATCACCCTGCCGATGCGGCCGGCTACCAGCGCGTGCGCCTGCGAGAACCGCAAGGCACCCCTGCGCAGCCCTCACTTTCGCCGATCCGATGGCGGCATCAGCGGCACCAGCGACCGGGGCCAGAGTTCGCCCAGTTCGCCCGGTCATCGCCCCGGTCATCGTCACTTGCTCGGCCCGGGGCAAGACGACCGCCGATGTGGTGGTCTGCCTTGTGGCCCGGCGCGAAGGCCCAAGCGTCGGGGTTCCGGGTTTGCGCAATCAGGGCGATGCTAAAGTTGATCTGCGGGCGACCCCTGATGTCCAGCGTCTGACAGGAATTGGCAGGCAGGCGCGGATCGCCGTCGATGCCGATGTCGAAATCGCCGTTCTGGCCGCGCGCAAAGCGGCGGCAGGCGGCTTCGGCCGCGGGCTCGACCCGGGCGACAGCCTTGACAAAGTTGCGCGCGGCCGGATCGGGCGCGAGAACGGGGCAGACGAAACGGCGCTTCGCGCGTTCTGCGCGGCAGGCATCGGCGCGCCCGGCGGGGCGCGGCCAACCGCTGCGCAGCCTGCAAGCAGGACCAGCACGGCCGGCATCAGCCCGACCCGCACCGCCATCGCCGCAGCCCCGTTTCCCTTATGGACACGAGATACCCCAAGGCACGGCCCCCGCGCGCACCCGCATGAAGGGGTGATTTGCCTTCCCTCGCCCGCGCGCCCGCGCTAGGCTGGCCCCATGTTTACCATCGAGCATGAATTCGACGCCACCGTCGTCACCCTTGTTGACGAGGGCGAACCGCATCTGCAAGAGGATGTGATCGTCGAGATTTATGAAGACTGCATCGTGGTACAGCAACATGACCCGATCACAGACGAGCCGTTGCGGCTGACCTTCTCGCTGCAACAGGCGCAGGATCTGGCCGCCGCGCTGAATCTGCCCGAGGGCAGCTATCGGCTGGAAAAGGCTGGAAACGACCGCGGATTGAAGGGCTGACAGGCTTGGCGATCTGGCCTTGCCCGCCGACGGTGAAAGACCATTCGCCGCTCGGGCACGCGCCCCTTTGAAGGCATTTGCGGGATGCGCCTTGCCGGAACCGGCCTTTCGACTTGACCCTTCCGATCCGCTTTCCGACGGGCCATGCCTGACCGGCGGTCTGACCGGTTTTGCACCGAAGACCCCATGCCGGCCCGAAAACCTTGCAGGGATCGGTCGGGTCGCAGATCAGGGTCGGGCCGGGCGAAGCCTCGGCGGGTGCTGCGGTCCGCAGGAGTGCTGCGGCGGCTGTGACCCGGCCCTTGCCAGGCAGCGCGCCGGCCGGGGTGGCAAGAGACCGGCCGGTTCTGGTGACCCTTGCCCCCTTGCCCTGCCGGGCCGCGATGGGCGCGGCGGCCACAGATCGGCAGAAAGGCCCCGGTCCTTCCTGCCGCCTCCCTTGCCGGCAGGTCCGTCGCCACCTTGCCGTCTTGACCTTGGCCGCAAAGCGGGCGAGGTCTGCATCAAAGGAGATCCACATGCCGAACGCCACCCCGCCGATGGCCCATCAGACCGTGATCGACTTTCTGGGTCAGCGTCGTTCCTATCCGGCCAAGCTGTTCGCAGGTCCCGTGCCGGACCGCGCCGGACTTCAGTCGATCCTGACCGTGGCGCTGCGCCTGCCCGATCACGGCAAGCTGGAGCCGTGGCGGCTGATCGTGCTTGCGCGGGCCGACATGGTGCGGCTGGCCGATCTGGCCGAGGCGCGGGCGCGCGCCCTGGGGGGTGATGACCAGATGGTCGCCAAGGGGCGCGGGCAATTTGACCTTGGCCGCTGTGCCGTGGTCGTCATTTCCAGTCCGGTGGCGCAATTAAAGGTGCCGCTCGCCGAGCAGGTCCTGTCGGCGGGGGCGCTGTGCATGAACCTGCTGCACGCCGCCGGGGCCCATGGCTGGGCAGCAAACTGGCTGACCGGATGGCCCGCGCATGACGCGGTTTTCGCCGGGCAGGCCTTTGGCTGCGGGCCTGCCGAAACCGTGGCCGGAATCGTGCATATCGGCACAGCGGGAACGGCACAGGGCGACGACCGCCCGCGCCCCGATCTGGCGCACAAGGTGCAATGGGGGCTGGCGTGATCTTTGCCGATTTCGCCCGCGCGCTGTCACAGTTCCTGGACCCGCGCTTTCGCCGCGTCGTCTTTCTGGGCGTGCTTCTGGCGCTGGCGCTTCTGATCGCGGTCTATGCGCTGCTGCTTCTGGGGGTTCAATGGCTTGACCCCGGATCGGTCGATCTGTTCGTGATCGGACCCATCGACGGCCTTGGCACCCTGATGTCGCTTGGCTCGCTCGTCTTTGTCCTGATCCTGTCGGTGTTCCTGATGATCCCGACCGCCGCCGCCTTCAGCGGCCTGTTTCTGGAGGATGTCGCAGACGCCGTCGAGGACCGTTTCTACCTGAATCTCGCCCCCGTCGCGCCGCGCCCCTTTGCCACCGGCCTGATCGAGGTGATCAACTTTACCGGCCTGTTCATCGCCCTTAACGCCGTCTTGCTGCTGGCGCTGGCCTTGGGGCCCCTGTATGTGCCCCTTTATTGGGCGGCGAATGGCTGGCTTCTGGGGCGCGAGTATTTCAACCTGATCGCCCTGAGACGGATGAGCCCCGAACAGGCCGCCTCTCTTCGCCGCCGCAATCGCGGCCAGATCTGGCTGGCCGGCACGCTGATGGCCGCCCCCCTGTCAATTCCGCTGCTGAACCTTGTCATTCCGGTTCTGGGTGTTGCAACCTTCACCCATCTGTTCCACCGGCTGCAGGCAACGCCGCGCGCCTGAGGCTCTGGGGGAAGGCTGGGCGTCAGTTCAGGATGTGAAAGACATCCATGTTCTGCGCGGTGATCCACCCCGAGGACACCAGCATATAAACCCCGATGAACAGGACCACGGTGATCGCCGTGGTGATGCGGGCCCGCTTGGCCAGATGCGGATCTGCCGGGGCCGAGGGCGGGGTGCCCGGCGTGACCTTGCCGCTGTCGGCCTGACTTTGCAGCCGCACCGGCAGGACGCAGAACAGCACCAGAAACCAAATGGTCGCAAAGGTGACGATGGCGGCAGTGATGGTCATTCCCGGTTCCTCATTCCTGTTCCAGTTCGATCAGACAGCCGGTGAAATCCTTGGGGTGCAAGAACAGGACCGGTTTGCCATGCGCGCCGATCTTCGGCTCTCCGGTCCCCAGAACCCGCGCTCCGGCCGCGCGCAACTGATCGCGCGCGGCAAGGATGTCGGCCACTTCATAGCAGATATGGTGGATCCCGCCCGAGGGATTCCTGGCCAGAAACCCCGTGATGGGCGAGTTCTCTCCGAACGGGGCCAGAAGCTCGATCCTGGTGTTGGGCAGGTCGATGAAGACCACGGTCACGCCATGGTCCGGCTGGTCCTGCGGGTCGCGCACGCGGGCGCCCAGAGTTGTGCGGTACTGGGCGGCGGCGGCGGCCAGATCGGGCACGGCAATGGCCACATGGTTCAGGCGTCCGATCATGCAAGGCTCCGATCCGGGCTGGCTTGGGGTTCAGGCCATCCCGGCCCTTATGCGAAGCGGGGGGGCGGCACGCAAGGGGGCGATTGTCGCAGCGTGGCCGCGCGGCGTTTACCGGGCGTTAAGGGATTGTCGGGCAGGCTGGCGGTCAGGCTGCAGGTCCGGTCGGCCCCTGCCGCGCCCTCCCTTGCCAGAACGGAGTGTTCTTTCCGCCATGCCCCTTCCGCCGTCCCAGCCCCAGACCCTGTCCCCGCTTCCGGTCATTGCCCTGCCGGTCGGCCCTGCGGCCGCCTGTCCCGCCACCGCCTTGCCCTTGCAGGGCATGACAATTCTCGCGGTCGAGGACAGCCGTTACGCCTGCGAGGCGCTGCGCCTGATCGCCAGACGGGCCGGCGCGCGCCTGCGCCGCGCCGAAACGCTGGAGGCGGCGCGCGCCCATCTGCGCACCTATCGCCCCGATGTGGCCATCGTCGATCTGGGCCTGCCCGACGGCCGAGGAGAGGCGCTGATTCGCGATCTGGTGCTGGCACGTCCGCGCGCGGGGGCGATTCTGGGCATGTCGGGACTGCCCTCGGGGCGCGCCTCGGCCATGGCGGCGGGGGCGGACGGGTTTCTGGACAAACCCCTGGGCGGGTATCGGGCCTTTTGCGAGGTGCTGGCGCCCTTCATGCCCGAACGGATGCAGATCAGCCTTGATGACCTGTCCGCTCCCTTGCCCGCGTCCGACCCCCTGGCCTTGCAGGACGATCTGGAACGCGCTGCCGAGGGCCTGTCGCAGGATCCCGATACCGCCACGCGGCGCTATTTCGCGGGATTTGTCGCGGGGATCGCGCGGGTGACCGAAGACGCAGGGCTGGCTCTTGCCACCCAGGGCGTGGCGCTGGACAATTCCGGGCTGGATCATCTGCGCGAGATGATCCGCGACCGCTTGACCCGCCAGCCTTTGGCCATGGCACGCCGCAAGGATTGACCGGGGGCCGTCGTGCCGCGTGACGGCAAGTCGCAACCCCAACACCGTTGCCCTGTGCCCAGCCACTCCGGGCAGCGCCGTCGGGCAAAGATTCCCCCCCAACCGCAGGTTTCAAGAGCCTGCCTCCCTCCCCCCCTCGTGGGGAAGGGTTGGGGTCATTGGCCGCACAACAACCTTGGGCAGCGCCGCGACGCCCCGCTTACAAGGTCGGGTCAGACCCTCCGCGCGCCAGTCCCGTCAAATCCGACAGCCGCTCTTTCTGCCGCCCCCTCGCGTCGAAATTGGCAGGTGACAGCCAGGCGCGATAGGCCTCGCGAAGGGCGGGCCATTCTTTGTCAATGATCGAAAACCACGCGGTGTCGCGGTTGCGGCCCTTGTAGATGGTGGCCTGCCGGAACACCCCTTCATAGGTGAACCCCAGGCGCTGCGCCGCCCGCCGCGACGGCACGTTCAGCGCGTCGCATTTCCATTCATAGCGCCGATAGCCGGCGTCAAAGGCCCATTGCATCATCAGAAACTGCATCTCGGTGGCGGCGGGCCGGCGCTGCAACTCGGGCGACAGGCAGATATGGCCGATCTCGATACTGCCCGCTTCGGGGGTGATGCGCAGATAACTGGCCACGCCCCCGCAATGGCCGCTTGTCCGGTCGCGCAGAACATAAAAGCACGGATCCGCCGAGCCGGTGAAATCCTTGGCCCAACGGTGATAGGCCGAGGCCGAGGAAAACGGGCCGTAAGGCATGTAATCCCACAGATCGTCATGGCCCGCGACCGCACGGAACAGATCGGCGGCATGGGCATCGGCGGACAGACGTTCAAGGCGCACATGGGTGCCCTCCATCGTCTCGGGACCAGGAGGGGCGGGGGCTTTCCAATTTGGCAGGCCGTCGCCAAAGCGCTTCGATGTCACGGGGTCCACCCTTTTCTGTTTCCCCTTACCCTGCCCCGGGGCCGGGGCCGGGGCAAGGACAAGATCAAAGCAGCAGGCCGGGGTCGGGGGGCAGGATCAACCCCGGGAAGATGGACTTCTCGATCAGCCCCTTGTCCAGCCCATAAAGGCCGCGCAGCGCGTGGCCCGCCCAGGCCCGCACATCGGTGGTCGGCATCAGGTCGCGACGTTCGAACAGCGCCGCCTCGTCAAGTCCGGGCCAGGTGCCAAAGACCCGACCGCCGTTCAGCGCCCCTCCCGCCAGAACCATCGCACCGCCGGTGCCGTGGTCAGTGCCCGCGGTGCCGTTTTCGCGCGCGGTCCGGCCAAATTCGGTCATGGCCACCAACAGAGTCTTGCCCCAGTTAGCCCCCAACCCCTCGCGCAGGCGCAAGATCACCTGAGCCAGATGCGACAGGGGCTTGGCGATGGCGGCGTTCTGGCCGCGGTGGGTATCCCACCCCGTCATCGAAAACGCCGCGATCCTCGTGTCTTCGTTCAGGCGCGCCGCGGTGAAATCGGCCAGCGCCAGATCGTCGGCAAAGGGACCTTCGGGCTTTTTGCCTTCGTCTTCCGCCATTTGCAGATGGGCCGACATCTCCATCGCCTGCGCGGCCGAGGCATGGAACAAGGGGTCCTCGGCATAGACCTGATCCAGAAGCACCCGCGCCGCCGCCGACAGGTCCAGCGACTGATCCGGCGCCCAGGTGGAAAACGGCGCCTCTCCCATCAGTACCGGCATTTCCGCCGCCCCGACGGAATAGGCGGTGTCCGACACCAGCCCCGGGATGGATTGCAGCATCCGGTTCAGCCAGCCGTCGCGCACCGCCGCCAGCGGCACGTCGCTGCCGGTGCCCGCCTCCAGCATGTCCTGCCCGTCGAAATGGCTGCGCTTGTCGCGGTAGGGCGTGGAGGCGGCATGAACAAAGCCCAACTCTCCCTTGGCATAAAGCGGCATCAGGTCGGCAAGCGCCGGGTGCAGCCAGAAGAACCCGTCCAGTTCCGACCCCTTGTCGCCCTTGGTGATCTGGGGGCGGTACCGGGCCAGCATCGGGTCGCCGTAAGGGCGCACCACATCCAGCCCGTCCATGCCCCCGCGCAGGATCATCACGATCAGCCGGTGATCCCCCAAGGGCCGCCCGCCGTTCGAGGCCGCAAAGGTGACGGTGGTCATCAAGGGATGGGCCGCCAGCGAACAGGCGCCCGCAAGACCGGCTTTCAGAAAGAACCGGCGGTTCAAAGCGGGCCCGGTCAGGATTTTTCCGGTCATCGTCTATCTCCGGTTGAATTCGGGCGAGGACAGGACAATTCCCACCCCCACGGCCAGACTTTCGGCGCGCGAAGCGGCGGTCGTCAGGGTCTTGGTGGCGCGGGTGCCCAGGGTGACGCGGGCCAGGTTGACCGGATCGGGCAAGGGGTTGGCCAGCCGCTGCGGCATCTGCATCGACCAGTCGATGCGTGCGGCCAGGCGTGGCGGGGTCACCCAGGCCTCGGCCTCTTCGGGCCAGCCATCGGGGCCGGGGGCGAATTTCAGCTTCTGGCCCATCTTGTCCAGCGCGAACAGGTAGTTGCGTTTGAAATCGACCAGCTTCATCGCCATGACCGTGCCGCCAGAGATGCCCAACGCATGGCTGGCCGCAACCAGAAAATCAAAGGGCTGGCGCAGTTTGGCGCCCAGCCCCTTGGCCGCCGCCGGATGGGTCAGCAGGGCCTGGGCCAGTGCCGGAACGCTGCCGCCCGTGGCCTCGAACGCCGCGCGGATCGCCTCGACCGCGCTGGCGTCGGGCGTGTCAGACAGGAAATGCACTGCCAGCTTGCCTGCGATGTGCTGCGCGGTCCGGGGATGCAGCGCCAGATCGCGCAGCACCTTCTGGATCGCCTTCATGTTGTCGCCGTCATAAGTCTTGCCCATCACGGTCTCGGCGCCCGGTTCGACCCGGCGCTTTTCGAACTCGGTCGTCAGCGTCGGAGAGATGGTCAGCCCGGTCAGAAGTTCGGCCAGTTGGCGCACGTCGTCCTGGCTATAGCCGCCATCGACCCCCAGGGTGTGCAGCTCCATCAACTCGCGCGCGAGGTTTTCGTTCAACCCCTTGCCCTGCTTCTTGCCCAGGGTCGAATTGGGCCCGGTCGACACCTTCTGATCCAGATAGGACAGCATCGACGGGTGCAGGGTGACGGCGGTGACCAGATCGGCAAAGGTACCGCCGATGTTGGGGCGAATGGCCTCGTCCACCAGCGAGAAGGTCAGGTAGTGGTCCAGAATGCCCTTCTGGCGGGTGGTGAAGTGGTCGGTGAAAAACGCCACCAGCCTTTCGCGGAACGGTTGTGGGCTGTCGATGGTGCGGGCGAAGGTCGAGCGCTGCGCAAGGTCCAGCAGGCCGGACATCGCCTGACGCGAGGCGGTTTCGGCCTCTTTATTGTTACCGCCCGACTTGGCGATCTTCTTTTCGCGCACATAGGCGTCGGACAAGGTGGCAAAATGGGTGCTGGGCGGCAGGGGATACTGCTTTTGCGCCGGGTCGGGCCCGGCGAGGGCCGCCAGAATTTCGGGCACGGTTGACAGGCTGCCTTCGGGTTGCGGCAAGCCGTAGCCGAACCGGATCGCAAGGATTTCCGCAGACAATTCCATCTTGGCCCCATTTCCTTGGTTGCCCGCAAGATAATCCTTCGAGGGGCGGCTCAAAAGGCCCCACGGGGTGCAACGGCGGGATATCGCCCGGTGATAGGAGGGATTGCGCCCCTGCGTCACCAACCCGGATCAGTCTTCAGGATCAATTGATCTGAAGCGGGGTTTCGGCCCGTCCCGGCGCGGTCAGGGAAACCGGAAATCCGCCGGATAGGAATGCAGGGCGTCGAAGTCTTCCTTGCCCAGGGGCAGGCCCGCCGCCTTCAGCGCGGCATAGCCCATCGTCAGGTGAAAGAAGAAATTCGGCAGGCCGAACAGATGCAGGAACTGCTCGGCCGTCTGGTCCATCTCGGCGACACCGGCCTTGTGGGTGATGATGCGCGCCTCGGCCCCGTCAAACTCGGCCGGTTTCATCGCCCCCAGGGTGGCCCGCACCACCGCCAGACGCGGCCCCAGGGCGCGCGGCATGTCGGGGACCTCGCGCCCGGCCAGGGGGCAGGCGATGCGCAGGGCAAAGCCCGCCGCGGTGGAAAACTGCTGTCCGGCCGCAAAGCTGTCGGCCACGCGAGCGTTGGCCAGCATGTCGGGGCCGGCGCGCATCGCCATGTCCTGCGCGCGGCCAAGGTAATGCCGGAACACCGGCACCGAGGCGGAGTAAAGCGGCGGATACGCAGTCACGACCCGCCCCCCATGTCAGGCGTCCTTCGGCACGACGCGCAGGCGCAACTCGCGCAACTGCTCGTTCAGGGGCTCGCTTGGCGCGCCCATCAGCAGGTCTTCGGCGCGCTGGTTCATCGGGAACATGATCACCTCGCGGATGTTCGCCTCATCGGCCAGCAGCATCACCGCGCGGTCAATGCCCATCGCACAGCCACCGTGCGGGGGGGCGCCGTATTTGAACGCCTTGACCATGCCGCCAAAGCGCTTGTCCACCTCGGAATTCGGGTATCCGGCGAGTTCAAAGGCCTTGTACATGATCTCCGGCTTGTGGTTGCGAATGCCGCCCGAGATCAGCTCATAGCCGTTGCAGGCAAGGTCATACTGATAAGCATAGACGGCCAGCGGATCGCCCTGCAGCGCCTCAAGCCCGCCCTGGGGCATCGAGAAGGGGTTGTGCGAAAAGTCGATGCGGCCGTCGTCGGTCTTCTCGAACATCGGGAAATCGACGATCCAGGCGAACCGGAAGCTGTCGGTTTCCGCCAGCCCCAACTCTCGGCCAATCTCGTTGCGCGCGCGGCCCGCGACGGACTGGAAATTCTCGGGCTTGCCGCCCAGGAAGAAAGCGGCGTCGCCAAGGCCAAGGCCAAGTTGCAGGCGGATCGCTTCGGTCCGCTCTGGCCCGATGTTTTTGGCAAGGGGGCCGGCGGCTTCCATTTCACCAAAATGTGCATCCGTTAGGAATTTTGCGCGAGTGAAGTTGCCTGACTTAACGCAAAGAACAATCTCTCCCGACACTTTTTGCAGATCTTCGAGAGCCGGTACCGACTTGAACCAACTGTCAAGGAACGCCGCCGCTTGGGACGTGTCTCCTTTGCTGATACCTTCACCAAGAAGTCGGCCCAGCTCTTGAC
>JANMJC010000613.1:0-12226 GCA_031371185.1 Paracoccaceae bacterium
GGTTCGATCGGCAGGGCTTCGGGCGGGCGGAACTCGGCCAGGGTGTCAAGGATGGCCACCTTGCGCAGCGGCTTGGTCATGTAGCGGTCGATCCCGGCGGCAAAGATGCTGTCGCTGTCGCCGTCCATGGCATGGGCGGTCAGGGCGACGATGGGCACATGGGAACGGCCCGCCTCAAGCTGGCGGATGGCGGTGGCGGCTTCGCGGCCATCCATTTCCGGCATCGAGATGTCCATGAAGATCAGGTCGGGGCGATAGCTTTGATACAGTTCCACCGCCTCGCGCCCGTTGTTGGCAAAGACCAGTTCGATCGCCAGATCGCGCGCCATCTTCTGGAAAACCAACTGGTTGGTGCGGTTGTCTTCTGCCGTCAGCACCCGCATCAGCCGCGCTTCGGCCAGGGGGGGCGGGGGGGCAGGGGGGGCAACAGCCTCGGGTTCGGCCCCGGAAATCGCGCGCAGGCGCCGGTAGAGATCGGCGCGCAGAAGCGGTTTTTGCAGCAGGGCGGCAAGTTCCAGATCGCCCAGGGCCTCTCGCGCAGCGGTCGGGTTTGAGGACAAGAGCACCACAGGCATCGTCAGCCCGCGTTCCGTGATGCGCCGGGCCAGCGTCAGCCCGTCCATTTCCGGCATCATGTGATCGGTGATGACCACGTCAAAGCCGCGGTCCGCTTCAAGCACTTGCAAGGCCTCGACCCCGGACCGGCACAGCACCACCTGAATGCCGCAGGGCGAAAGCTGACGTTCCAGAATGGTGCGGTTGATGAACTGATCGTCCACCACCAGCGCCCGGCGGATCGTGGTGGGCGGCGGCGTTGCGGCCTCGTCCTCGGCGTCGGGCAGGCCAAGGCGAAAGCCGAAACACGACCCCACGCCCTGTTTGCTGTCGACCCAGACCGCGCCATTCATCCGCTCGATCAGGCGGCGGGTGATAGCAAGGCCCAGCCCGGTGCCTTCGAACTTGCGGTTCGACGCCGATTCGACCTGGTTGAACTCGCCGAAGATGTGATCCAGATGTTCGGCCGCAATGCCGATGCCGGTGTCTTCGACCGTGATGTGCAACTGCCGCTCTCCGGGTTCGCTTTCAATGCCGACGACCCGGATCAGCACATGGCCCTTTTCGGTGAACTTGACGGCGTTGCCCACAAGATTGGTCAGCACCTGCCGCAACCGCCCGGGGTCCCCGACATAGCGCGTCGGCAGGAACATGTCGTAGTCGATGATCAGATCCAGCCCCTTTTCGCGGGCGCGGGGTTGCAACAGCATCGCAACCTCGTGGATTGTGCGTTCCAGATCAAAGGGTTCCGGATACAGCGTCAGACGTTCGGCCTCGATCTTGGAATAATCGAGGATGTCGTTGATGATCACCAGCAGCGCCTCGCCCGACGAGCGGATGGTTTCGGCGAACAGGCGTTGCTCTTCGTTCAGAGCGGTGTCGCACAAGAGTTCGGCCATGCCGACGACGCCGTTCATCGGGGTGCGGATTTCATGCGACATGTTGGCCAGAAAGGCCGATTTGGCCCGATTTGCCGCCTCGGCGGCGTCGCGGGCAGTTTGCAAGGCGGCCTCGCGTTCACGCTCGCGGGTGATGTCGACGCGCAGGCCGACCCGGCCACCATCGGGCGTGGGGTGGTCGTGGGCGCGGATCCAGCGCCCCGACGAAAGCTGTTGTTCCCACACCCCGTTGCCGGCCCGGTGTTGGGCCAGCCGTTCCGACAGCCATTCCTCTTCGCGGCCCACGGCGTCCAGGTGCTGACCCTTGGCCAGACCAAAGCGCAGGATGTCTTCGAACTTGGTGCCCGGCTGCATGGCCGGCGCGGATTCGGCATAGATATCACGGTATTGCTGATTGAAGGCCAAAAGACGTTCCTCTCTGTCGAAAAGCACAAACCCGTCCGGGATCGCCTCGATCGCGGCCCAGATGCGTTTTTGTTCGGTGATGTCCAGCGCAAGGCACACCAGATCGCCGTCGCGCGCGCGGTGATCCTGCAGGCGCAACCATTGCCCGTTGGACAGTTGCAGGTCGACCGGTTCGATCTGATCGTGCTGCAACCGGTCCAGCATCTGCGCCACCCAGCCCGGATCGGTGACCTGAAACAGCCCCTGCGAGGCAATGCCCGACAAGAGCCGTTCATAGGCGATGCCGACCTGCAGTCCGGCGGCGCGAAAGGTGTCTTCAAAGGCGCGGTTGGCGGCGACAAGGCACAGCGCGCTGTCAAACACCGCAAATCCGTCCTCGATGGTGTTGATCGATTCCCAAAGGCGGCGTTCGGCCTTGTCGAGGTCTTCGACAAAGCGCAGGTTTTCGCCCTTCAGGCTTTTGGCGGCGCTGACCGCTTCGCGCGTCACCTCGCGCTGTTCGACGATCTGGTCCGACAGGGACCGGGCGTGCAGTGCAAGCTTCTCGTTGGCGGTGAAAAGTTCGCGGCTCTTCTGCTCCAGCAGCCGTTCGGCCGCCAGTCGCCCGCGTCGTTCCTTTGACAGCCGCTCTGCCAGATCCATTCTGCGATCACCTTGCGCAGGGCCTGGTTCGGCCCCGGACACTCCCTTTGGGATTCGCGGTCAGATTGGCGGATCGGGGTGAATGCCGTGTTAACGGCGAAGTGATCGCGGCGTGTTGCGTGTTGCCAGCCCAGCCTGCGATGTGCGAACCTGCAGCGATATTAAAGGAGGCTATTTCATGCGCCGCTTCGCTTTGTCCCGGATTGCCGCAATCGCCTTGACGGCCCTTTCGCTTGCCTCGCAGGCCCCGGCGCAGGACGGCCCCCTGATCCCCGAACGGCGGCTGGTCATCAGTCAGGATGTGGACCTGCCGGGCGGCGATCTGGCCTCGATCTTCGACACCACGCTGGACGCCTGCGAGCGGGCCTGCCTGTCGAACACGGCCTGCACCGCCTTTACCTTCAACGCCAAGGCCAATGCCTGTTTCACCAAGGCCAATCCGGGCGAGGCCGAGGCGTTTTCTCCGGCCTGGTCGGGAACGGTGATGACGGCGGCGGCGGGCGCGCAGGATCTGGCGCTGACGCGGCGGGACGATCTGGGGTTCCTGCAATCGTGGGATATAGATGCGGCGGTGGCGCAGGCGCGCGACATGGGCAACGCCTATGTCTCCAATGGCTGGACCGCGGCCGAGCATATGCAGTCGGCCATGGATGCCGAGGGGAACGGCGATTTTGATGCGGCTTTCCGCTTTGCCGGGGCCGCGATCAACCTGTCGGACAGCGCCAACGACTGGGCCGAATTTGCGCGGCTGGTTCTGGCGGCGTCAACCCGCGACACCAACAACGCGGGCTTCTTTCAGAATCTGGCCTTTCAGGGCGCGATCAACGCCTATCTGCGGGCCGACGACAAGGCGCTTCGGCACACGATCCTGTTGACCCTTGGCGATGCCGCCGAGGCGATGGGCCGGGGCCGCGACAAGGTGCAGGCCCTGCGTCTGGCGCAGTCCCTGCAACCGCGCGACGATACCGAAGTGGCGCTGGAAGATGCGATCGGCAAATACGGCTTTCGCATCGAGGCGAACGAGGTGCAGTCCGACAAGGCCCGCCCGCGCATCTGCGTGACCTTCACCGAAAATCTGGTGGCCTCGGGGGTGGATTATTCGACCTTTGTGCAACTGCCCGAACCCGGTCTGACCGTGACCAGCGATGGCTACCGTCAACTGTGCGTTGAAGGGGTCGAACACGGCCAGCGCTATACCCTGACCCTGCGCGAGGGCCTGCCCGCCGCCGATGGCCAGTCCCTGGCCAAGTCGGTCGACGTGACCTCTTATGTGCGCGACCGCAGCCCCGGAGTGCGGTTTTCCGGGCGTGGCTATGTGCTGCCGGCCCTGGGCGGGGCCAACCTGCCGGTCACCACGGTGAACACCGAAACGCTGGAATTGACCCTGTTCAAGGTCACCGACCGCAACCTGCTGCGCGCGCTGCAGGACGGCTATTTCGGTACGCCGATCCTTGATTATCAGGAATACAATTTTTCATCCTCCATCGGGTCGGAACTGTGGAGCGGGACGGCCGAGGTCAAGCAAGAGGTCAACCGCGACGTCACTTCGCGCCTGCCGATGGACGAGGCTTTGGCCGGGCAACCGGCGGGGATTTACGCGCTGAAGGCGTCGGTTCCCGGAGTTGACCCTTATCTGTCGCCCGCCGCCTGGCAGTGGTTTGCGGTGTCGGATCTGGGGTTGACCAGCCTGTGGGGCGTCGATGGTTTGCACGTCTTCGTGCGCTCTCTGGGGTCGGCCGAGGTGAAGGCCGGGGTGTCGATTGATCTGCTGTCCGAGGCCAACGAGGTGCTGGGCACTGCCACGACCGACGATCAGGGATATGCAATCTTCGAGCCCGGCTTGACGCGCGGGCTCGGGGCGGCGGCGCCCGCGATGATCGTGGCGCGCGACGGTGGCGACGATCTGGGCTTTCTGTCGCTGGACGACGCCGAGTTCGACCTGTCGGACCGCGGGGTGGAAGGGCGCGAGGCGGCGCCGCCGGTCGATGTGTTCCTGACCACCGACCGGGGCGCTTACCGCGCGGGCGAGGTGATCTATGCCACCGCCTTGGCGCGCGATGCCGATGCGCGGGCGATTGCGGGGCTGCCGCTGACGGCGGTGCTGCGCCGCCCGGATGGGGTGGAATATTCGCGCCAACTGATCGAGGATCAGGGCGCGGGCGGCCATGTCTTTGTGCTTCCCGTGGCGGGGTCTGCGCCACGCGGGGCCTGGACTCTGGACATTCTGGCCGATGCCAAGGGCGAGGTTCTGGCCAGCCAGACCGTGCTGGTCGAAGATTTCCTGCCCGAACGGATCGATTTTACCCTGAGCCTTGGCGACGAAACGCTGACCTTGGGTGACGTGCCGGCCCTGACGGTTGACGCGCGCTATCTGTTCGGTGCGCCGGGGGCGGATCTTGCCATCGAAGGCGAGATGCGCCTGACACGGGCGGCGGGAGTTCAGGGTTGGGACGGCTACCGCTTTGGCCGCGAAGATCAGGGCTTTTCGGCGGCGGTCGAAAGCTTTGGCGCGGCCCGTACCGATGCGGCGGGGCAGGCGGTTCTGGGGGCCGCGATGCCCGTGGTCGATGACCCCGGCCTGCCGCTGGAATTGCGCGCCACGGTGCGGCTGTCCGAAGGGTCGGGCCGTCCTGTGGAACGCCAGATCACCAAGACGCTGGCCCCCACGGCCCCGATGATCGGCATCAAGCCGCTGTTTGACGGTGTGGCCGCAGAGGGGCAGGACGCGCGGTTCAATCTGGTGGGCGTCGGAACCGACCTGAAAGCGGCGCCGATGCAGGTCAGATGGGTGCTGACCCGGATCGAGACCGACTATCAATGGTACGCGCAGGACGGCAACTGGAACTGGCAGCCCCTGACCACCCGTACGCCGGTGGCCGATGGTCAGGCGGCTTTGGGAGCGGGTCCGGTGGAAGTGGCCGGTGCGGTAGAATGGGGCGAATATGAGCTGGCGGTCGAGCGGACCGACGGCACGCCGGCCGCGTCTTCGATGACCTTTTATGCCGGATGGTACGCGCCGGCGGGGGCGGAATCGACGCCGGACACGCTGGAGTTGTCGCTGGACAAGCCAGCCTATGCGCCGGGAGACGTGGCGCATCTGCGCCTCGTGCCGCGCGCGGCGGGCACGGCGCTGATCACCGTGCTGTCCAACCGGCTGGTGACGATGAAGGCGGTGGCGGTAACCGAGGGTGAAAACCTGATCGACCTGCCCGTCACGGATGAATGGGGTGCCGGGGTCTATGTGACGGCAACCGCATTGCGCCCGATGGATGTGGCGGCAGGCCGCAATCCCGCCCGCGCCCTGGGTCTGGCCTATGCCGCCATCGCGCCGGGTAACCGGGCGCTGACGGCCACGATCATGGCCCCGGCAACGGCCGATCCGCGCGGCGCGCTGGATGTGGCGGTGAAGGTCGGTGGCGTTGCGGCGGGTGATCAGGCTTGGGTCACCATCGCGGCAGTCGATGTCGGCATCCTGAACCTGACGGCCTTTGACGCGCCCGATCCGCAGGGCCACTACTTTGGCCAGCGCAAGCTGGGCGTCGGCATCCGCGACATCTATGGCCGCCTGATCGACGGATTGGCCGGCGATGCGGGCATCGTGCGGTCGGGCGGCGACGCCGCCAAGCAGGCCCGCCTGCAATCACCCCCCCCGACCGAGGAACTGGTGGCCTATTTCTCGGGTCCCATCGCGGTGGGGGCTGACGGTATTGCCCATGCCAACTTCACGCTTCCCTCGTTCAACGGCACGGTCAAACTGATGGCTGTGGCCTGGAGCGCCAAAGGCGTTGGTCAGGCGTCACAGGACGTCCTGGTTCGCGATCCGGTGGTGGTGACCGCCAGCCTGCCGCGCTTTCTGGCCCCCGGCGATCAGGCTCGCGTGCTTCTGGAAATCGTCCACGCCACCGGCCCTTCGGGGCGGATGTCGCTGGACGTGACCGCCGATGCCGCTTTGACCCTGGGTGATGTGCCTTCGGGGGTGGATCTTGCGGATCTGGGCAAGTCCACTGTGGCGATCCCGCTGTCGGCCAGTGCCGAGGGGCTTCACAAGATCACCGTGCGGCTGACCACGCCAGAGGGCAAGGTTCTGACCAAAGAGCTGGTTCTGCCGGTGATGGTCAACGATCCCCCTGTGGTGCGGGTGTCGCGGCTGGAGTTGAAAAAGGGCCAGACCTTTACTTTTGACTCGTCGGTTTTTGCCGATCTGGTACCCGGAACCGCGCGCGCGACCATGGCCGTCGGGCCGATTGCCCGGCTGAACGCGCCGGGCGTGTTGCAGGCGCTGGACGCCTATCCCTATGGCTGCACCGAGCAGATGACGTCCAAAGCCATGCCGCTGTTGTACTTTGAAGAGGTGGCGAAGGTCATGGGCCTGCCCGGGTCGGGCGACATGGCGCTGCGCGTCGATCAGGCGATTGCCGAGATCCTGACCAATCAGGGCGCGAACGGGGCCTTTGGCCTGTGGGGCCCGGGCGAGGGCGACATGTGGCTGGATGCCTATGTCACCGATTTCCTGAGCCGGGCCAAGGCGCGCGGCTTTGCGGTGCCCGACACGGCCTTCCGTCAGGCCTTGGACAACCTGCGCAATCAGGTGAACTATCAGGCCGACTTTGATCAGGGAGGCGAGGCGCTGGCCTATGCCCTGATGGTTCTGGCCCGCGAGGGTGCGGCGGCGGTGGGCGATCTGCGCTACTACGCCGACGTCAAGGGCGATGCCTTTGCCACGCCCACGGCAATGGCGCAGCTTGGCGCGGCGCTGGCCAGCTATGGCGATCAACCCCGGGCCGATGCGATGTTTGCCCGGGCGGCGGCGGCGATCAACGCCTTGCCCGCGCAGGACATCGAACAGCTGTACCGGGTGGATTACGGCACCAACCGGCGCGATGCGGCGGCCGTGCTGGCGCTGTCGGCCGAGGCGGGCTCGCTTGTGGCCGACCGCGAGGCGCTGACGGCGCGCATCGCGGGCACCACGCCGCTGTCGACGCAAGAGGCGACCTGGACGCTTCTGGCCGCCAACGCGCTGATCGACCGCGACGGTGCCAAGGGGATCACCCTGAACGGCATGGCGGCGGATGGCCCCTTGGTGAAGGTGATGGACAAGAACGGCGGTGCGCCGGTCGAGGTCAGGAACTCGGGGGCGGATACGACGCTGACCATCACGACCTCGGGCGTGCCGATACAGCCCGAACCGGCGGGCGGAACGGGCTATACCATCACGCGCAGCTATTACACGCTGGAGGGCGAGCCGGCCTCGCTGGACGGTCTGAGAACCGGCGACCGGCTTGCCGTGGTGCTGGAAGTCACACCCTATGGTCGCGGCGAGGCGCGGTTGATGGTGGCCGATCCCTTGCCCGCGGGCTTCGAGATCGACAACCCCAACCTGATCACGGCGGGGGCGGTATCGTCGCTGGACTGGCTGGGGCTGGACACCGAGGCGACCCACACCGAGTTCCGTCAGGACCGTTTTCTGGCGGCAGTAGACCGCTATGACAACGCCACCTTCCGGCTGGCCTATATCGTGCGCGCGGTCAGCCCCGGCACCTTCCACCATCCGGCAGCTTCGGTCGAAGACATGTACCGCCCCGATCTGACCGGGCGGTCGGAAACCGGGACCGTGACGATTGGCGAGTGAAGGGGGCAATGAAACCTTTGACTGCTTTGGACGAAAGGCACTGTTTCGAACCGATCAGAAAACTCTCTGGGCGAGAGTTTTCCGGTTCGTTGCCCAAAAGGCGGAACGCCGTTGGGCAAGGGGTTTTCAGAAGTCCGGACTGTCGGGCGAATTTGGGCGCGCCAGTCTGGCGGGCGCTCTATCGCGCCTGCCGGGGCAGGCAGGCGCGACCAAATTCGATTGAAATCAAATTTGGTACAGAAGAAAAGCAACGGCGTCCCAGATGGTAACGCCCCCCCTTTGCCCAAACCGCACATAACCCATGCGCCGCCTTGCCCTCTTGCTTTTCACCCTTGCGGCCCTGCTTCTGTCCGCCGCCTATGCGCGTGATCGCTTTGACCAGTGGATCGCCGCCACCGACCTGCCGACCCTGATCCTGCCCACCTCGGTTCAGGTTCTGGACCGCGAGGGGCGCCTCTTGCGCGCCTATACCGTGGCCGACGGACGCTGGCGGCTGCATGTGGCGCTGGCCGATGTTGATGCGGGCTACGTCGCGGCCCTGAC
This sequence comes from Paracoccaceae bacterium, assembly GCA_031371185.1. Classification (GTDB taxonomy): domain Bacteria; phylum Pseudomonadota; class Alphaproteobacteria; order Rhodobacterales; family Rhodobacteraceae; genus CAIYZT01. The sequence continues at coordinate 8,674 of JANMJC010000613.1, forward strand.
GGCTTACGAGGACAAACGGTTCTGGACCCATGGTGGGGTGGACGCGCGGTCCATGCTGCGCGCGGGCTGGCAGGCGCTGCGCTATGGCCGGGTGATCTCGGGCGGCTCGACGCTGACCATGCAGGTGGCGCGGCTGCTGGAAGACAGCGGCACCGGGCAGATTGCGGGCAAGATCCGTCAGATACGGGTGGCGCTGGCGTTGGAACAGCGGCTGACCAAATCGGAAATTCTGGAGCTGTATCTGAACCTTGCGCCCTTTGGCGGCAATGTCGAAGGTCTGCGCGCCGCCTCCTTGGCCTATTTGGGAAAGGAACCGCGCCGCCTGACGCCTTCCGAGGCGGCCCTCTTGGTGGCGATCCCGCAAAGCCCCGAACGCCGCCGACCCGACCGCCACGCAGCGGCGGCAGAGGACTCCCGCAACCGGGTGATCGACCGGCAATTGCGCGACGGGCTGATCGACGCCGATCAGGCGCAGGCGGCGCGCAGCGAACGCGTGCCAACCTCGCGGCAGGCCTTTCCCGCCCTGGCCCCGCATCTGGCCGACCGCGCGCGGGCCGAGGCGCCGGACCGCGCCGAACACCGCCTGACCATCGACCGCGACCTGCAACTGGCGCTGGAGACGCTGGCGCGCGACACCCTGAAGGGGCAGGGCGCAAGGGTGCAGATCGCCATGGTGGTCGCCGATCACCAGACCGGAGAGATGCTGGCCTCGGTCGGATCGGCGGCGTTTCAGGCGGATCAGCGGCAGGGCTTTGTCGATATGACGCAGGCGTTGCGGTCACCCGGCAGCACGCTGAAACCGCTGGTTTATGCGCTGGCCTTTGATCAGGGGCTGGCCCATCCCGAAACCCTGATCGAGGATCGCCCGGTGAATTTCGACGGCTACCAGCCGCAGAACTTTGACCGGACCTATTACGGCACGGTCCGCCTGCGCGAGGCCCTGCAGTTGTCGCTGAACATCCCCGTGGTGCAGTTGACCGATGCGATTGGCCCGGCGCGGCTGCTGGCGGCTCTGGACGGCTCGGGCGTGGGCTATGCCATTCCGGGCTTGGGAAAGCCCGGGCTGGCGGTGGCTCTGGGTGGGCTGGGGGTCAATCTGCAGGACATGGTGCAACTTTACGCCATGCTGGCGCGGGGCGGCGTTGCCCTTCCGTTGCGCTGGCGGATGGACCGCGACGCGACCCCGGGGCAGCGGGTGTTGTCGGCCTCGGCGGCTTGGGCTGTGGGCGATATCCTGGCCGGGCTGCAGCCACCGCCCGGCAGCCCCGAGAACCGTCTGGCTTACAAGACCGGCACGTCCTACGGCCACCGCGATGCCTGGGCGATCGGCTTTGACGGGCGCCATGTGGTGGGGGTCTGGATGGGCCGGCCCGATGGCACCCCGGTGCCGGGGGCCTTCGGCGCCGATCTGGCGGCCCCGGTGCTGTTTCAGGCCTTTGCCCGCATCAGCCCCCAACTTGTGCCGCAACCGCCCGCCCCGCCCGAAACCCTGCTCGCCTCGAATGCGGAACTGCCCCGACCCTTGCAGCATTTCCGCCCGCGCGGCGCGGCCTTTGACGAGGCTTTGGGCGGACCGGCGTTCGACTTTCCCCCGGCAGGCGCCGAGGTGGAATTGGTGGACGGCGGCCTGATGATCCGCCTTTCGGGCGGCACCGCACCTTTCACCCTGCTGGCCGATGGTGCGCCGCTGCTGCTGGGCCTTGTCGCGCGCGAAACCTTGCTGACCGGTCTGGGGCGCGGCTTTACCCGATTGTCGGTGATCGATGCCATGGGGCGTTCGGCGCAACTTTCCGTGCGGCTGCGCTGAACCCCTCGTCGAGCCCTTGCGGGCACTCCTCGGGCGCGCGCGCGAATGACAAGCCCGAAGAGTGCCAGAAAGGGCTCGATGAGGCGGGATCAGACGCCGCGAAGCCAGGCAGAGCCGTTGCCAGGCAGCGTCAGGGTCTGGCCCGACAAGGTGGCCTTCGATGGCCCGATCAGGTGCCCCGCTCCGCCAAGGGGCAGGCTTTGCGGCGTTTTGCCCAAATTGAACACGCAGGTCACCGCGTCCGGCCCCTCGCCCCGGGTGAAGGCCAGCAAGGGGGCCGGCACGTCCAGGAACCGGCCCTTGCCGGTCACCAGCGCCGGGGTTTGCCGCCGGAACGCCAGCACCTCGCGGTAGTGCCGCAGCACCGACCCGGCATCGGCCTCTTGCGCCGCCACGTTGCGCGCCAGTTGCGGCGCCTTGACCGGCAACCAGGGCCTGACGGTGCTGAACCCGCCGTTCGCGCTGTCGTCCCAGACCATCGGCGTGCGGGTGTTGTCGCGGCCGATCGGTTCGGGCCAGAAGTTGATGCCCTGCGGATCGGTCAATTCCTCGAAGGCCAGTTCGGTGTCGGTCTGACCGATCTCTTCGCCCTCCCACAGACAGACCGACCCTTCGAAGGACAACAGCAGGCCCCCGGCCAGCTTTGCCAGCGCATCCTGCGACACGCCGTGCTCTTTCCAGCGGCTGACATGGCGCACCACGTCATGGTTGGAAAAGGCCCACATCGGCCAACCGTTCGGCGCGCCTTTGAAGAATTCTTCGATCTTGCCGCGAAAGAAGGCGGGGGTGAAATCGTATCCCATCAGTTCGAACGAGTAGCACTGGTTCAGCCGCCCGGGCTGGGTATATTCGCCCATCATGCGGATGGCGTGGTGGTTTTCGCCCATCTCGCCCACGGTGGCGCGGTCCGGGTAGCCGTCCATCACCCGGCGTATCCGCTCCATCCAGCCCAGATTTTCCGGCTGGTTCTTGGAAAACAGATGGTACTGCATGGCATAGGGGTTGCCTTCGGCCGCGGTCTTGACCCGGAAATCGGCCGGGTTGTCGCGCAGCAGGGCGTCGTGGAAAAAGTAGTTGACCGTGTCAAAGCGGAACCCATCCACCCCCCGGTCCAGCCAGAAGCGCAGCACGCTTTCCATGTAGGTCACAACCTCGGGGTTGTGAAAGTTGAAGTCGGGTTGCTGGGCCAGGAAATTGTGCAGGTAATACTGCTTGCGCCGCGCATCCCATTGCCAGCACGACCCGCCAAAGACTGAAATCCAGTTGTTGGGCGGGCTGCCGTCATGCTTCGGATCGGCCCAGACATACCAGTCGGCCTTGGGATTCGAGCGGTCGCGACGGCTTTCGGCAAAGAACGGGTGCTTGTCGGAGCTGTGGTTCAGCACCTGATCAATGATCACCTTCAGCCCCAGGTCATGCGCGCGCTGTAACAGGGCGTCGAAATCGGCCAGAGTGCCGAACACCGGGTCAACATCGGTGTAGTTGGACACATCATAGCCCATGTCCAGCATGGGCGAGGTGAAGAAGGGCGAAAGCCAGACCGCGTCGCAGCCCAGATCCGCGATATGCCCCAGACGCCGCGTGATGCCGGGCAAATCGCCCACGCCGTCGCCATTGTCGTCTTGAAACGACCTTGGATAGACCTGATAGGTTACCGCCCCACGCCACCATTCCGCCATGTCCCGCCTCCAAACCGCTTTGGCCCCCATATTACGCAGGGCGTTGCCAAAGTTACAGGGGGCATCG
>JANMJC010000095.1:0-2613 GCA_031371185.1 Paracoccaceae bacterium
TCGGCGCGCGGCCCCAGCACCACGATCCCGACGGCGGGCGAGGCTGACCAGCCCTTTTGCGGCGCGGAAATCAGCACATCCACCCCCAGGGCGGCCATGTCGACCCAGACGCAGCCCGATGCGATGCAGTCCAGCACCATCAGCGCCCCCACCTCCTGCGCCGCCCGCGCCATCGCAGCGATGTAGTCATCGGGCAGGATGATCCCGGACGAGGTTTCGACATGGGGCGCAAAGACCGCTCCGGGTCGGGTTTCAAGAATTTTCGCCACCACATCGGCAATCGGCGGCGGGGCAAAGGCCGACTGCGCCCCGTTGCCCGCGGCCCGCGCCATCACGACCGTCGTCGATTTCGCAAAGCCGCCCGCGTCGAGGATCTGGGTCCAACGATAGGAAAACCAGCCGTTGCGCACAATCAGGACATCGCCCTGCCCGAACTGCCGCGCCACCGCCTCCATCGCATAGGTGCCGCCCCCCGGCACCAAAGCCACCGCCGTGCCCTGATAGACCTCTTTCAGCAGCCCCGAGACTTCGCGCATGACACCCTGAAAGCGCGCCGACATGTGGTTCAGGCTGCGGTCGGTGAAGACCACCGAAAATTCCTGCAACCCGCCTTCGTCAACGTCATCATGTGGCAGTTTCATCGCGCACTCCCTTGCAGCTTTTCCGGCACTCTACCGGCATTCATCTTGATATAAATATCCAATTGCGACCTTTCCGTCAGCCCAAGGGTCCCGGCCTGCGCTCTTCACTCAACAGAACATTCGCCTCGACCTGCCCGACGCCCGGCAGGGTCATGATCCGACGCCGCAGCACGCGTTCAAAGTCGGCGACGTCGCGCGCCACGACGCGCAGGCGGTAATCGAACATGCCCAGCACATGCTGCACCACCTGCACCTCGGGGATGGCCGAGACCGCGCGTTCGAAATCCTCCAGGCTGACGCGGCCGCGGGTGGCCAGTTTGACCCCCAGAAACACCGTCACCCCAAAGCCCAGGGCGGCGCGGTCAACCTCGCGGCGCAGGCCCGCCAGAATCCCCGCCTCTTCCATCCGCCGCACGCGGCGCCAGGTGGCGGGCTGCGACAGACCAAAGCGGCGGCCGAGGTCAACCGCCGACAGGTCGCCGTCCTGCGCCAAAGCGCGCAGCAGGGCGCGGTCCAGATCGTCAAGATCAAGGATCACAGCGGCAATCCTTCACTGTCCTTGAGCGTGGAGATCAGCATCAGGGCCTCGACCTCGGCGATATGGGGCAAGGACAGGATCCGGCCGCGGTAGACCTCGCGGTAATGGGCCATGTCGCGCGCGATCACGTTCAGGCGCACATCGACCCGGCCCAGAAAGGTTTCGATGCCCAGAACCTCTGGCACCTCGCGCGCCGCCGCGATGAATTCGTCAAAGGCGCGCGGATTGGTCTTGTCCAGCGTAAAGCGCAAGGACACCTCGACCTCGAAACCCAACCGGCGCCAGTCGATCACGGCGCGCGTGGCCGTGATCACCCCCGCCTCGGCCAGACGGTCAAGCCGCCGCCCCAGGGTTGCGGGCGTCACCCCGGCGCGTTCGGCCAACAGACCGCGCGCGGCGGCAGGTTCGGCCAGCACATGTCGCAGGATGCGGCGGTCCGTGGGATCGATCTGCATGAAATTCTTACCTTGGTCCATTATCGAGCATGATTTCTTTCCGAAATGCCCCTTCATGTCAATTTTTGCACCGGATCGCCTGCCGATTTCCCTATTGTTTGCCCACCAACATCAAAAGGATCCCGCCATGCGCGTGTATTATGACCGTGACTGCGACGTAAACATCATCAAGGACAAGAAGGTGGCCATTCTCGGCTATGGCTCCCAAGGCCACGCCCATGCGCTGAACCTGCGTGATTCGGGCGCCAAGAATGTCGTCATCGCCCTGCGCGAAGGCTCGCCCTCTGCCGCCAAGTGCGAAAAAGAGGGGCTGAAGGTGATGGGGATCGCCGAGGCTGCCGCCTGGGCCGACCTGATCATGTTCACCATGCCCGACGAATTGCAGGCCGCGACCTACAAGAAATATGTCCATGACAACATCCGCGACGGCGCGGCGATTGCCTTTGCCCATGGCCTGAACATCCACTTCGGCCTGATCGAGCCGAAGAAGGGCGTCGACATCATCATGATGGCGCCCAAGGGTCCGGGCCACACGGTGCGAGGCGAATATGTCAAGGGCGGCGGCGTGCCCTGTCTGGTGGCGGTGCATCAGGATGCCACCGGCAAGGCCATGGAAATCGGGCTGTCCTATTGCTCGGGCATCGGCGGCGGGCGCTCTGGCATCATCGAGACCAACTTCCGTCAGGAATGCGAAACCGACCTCTTCGGTGAACAAGCGGTTCTCTGTGGCGGTCTGGTCGAACTGATCCGCATGGGCTTCGAAACCCTGGTCGAGGCGGGCTACGAGCCGGAGATGGCCTATTTCGAATGCCTGCACGAGGTGAAGCTGATCGTCGACCTGATCTACGAAGGCGGCATCGCCAACATGAACTACTCGATCTCGAACACCGCCGAATATGGCGAATATGTCTCGGGCCCGCGCATACTGCCTTACGAAGAAACCAAAGCCCGCATGAAAGCCGTTCTGACCGACATCCAG
>JANMJC010000012.1:0-19928 GCA_031371185.1 Paracoccaceae bacterium
GGGCCGTCGGCACCGCCGGTGCGCAGGCCGGCGATGCGCTGATCCTGACCAAACCGCTTGGAACCGGCACGGTGCTGGCAGCCGGGATGACCGGCCTGACCGTGCCGGGCCTGATCCTGGGCGAGGCGGTGGCGGCTGCCCTTGCCTCGATGGGTCGGGCGCAGGGGCAGGCCGCCCGCCTGCTTGCCGGCCATGCCCATGCCATGACCGACGTGACCGGGTTTGGCCTCGCAGGCCATCTGATACAGATGCTGGAGCCTGCAGGTCTGTCGGCCGATCTGAAGGCGGCGGCCATTCCGGTCCTGCCCGGGGCGCTGGACCTTGCGGCGGCGGGCGTTGTCTCGTCTTTGGCACCGGCCAACCGCGCCGGGGTTCTGGGGCGGCTGGTGATGGCCGAAGGGCCGCTGAAGGCGTTGATGATCGACCCGCAAACCTGCGGCGGGCTTTTGGCCGCCGTGCCGCATGGCCTGGCCGAAAAGATCGTGGCCGAGGTGCGGGCCATGGGGTTCGAGGCGGTGCAGATCGGTACGGTTTCGCAGGGGCCTGTTGCCCTACGGGTTGCCTGAACCCGGACCGCGCGCGCGAAGGCATTCCGTTCCCTGCGCCCCAGAACGGACAGGACCTGGGTCGGGCAAGTCCCGACTTTCCCTTCGGGCGGGCATTGCCCTGTCGGGGCGCGGGGGATCGCGGAAAATGGGTAAGGCGGAAGGGAAGAAAGCAGTTCCCGCTCTCCACTCTCCATTCGCCGTCGTCCCGATGTCACCTTCCGTCAGGAAAATGCCGGTGTCACGCCGTGGCATGCACCGCGGCCGCCACTTTTGCCGCCAGATCGGGCAGGTCGCCTTCGTCCAGCCGGTCGACCGCGATCTCGACAAAGCGCCCTTCGGCCACCCGCGCGCGATGCTTGACGTAGCGCGGGTCATAGTGCCGTTCCATCAAGGAGGCCGCGAGGCTTTGAAACGCGCCGGCCCCGGCGAGCGCCTGCCAGCTGTCGATGACCTCGGCACTGTGGGCGGGACGCAACTGTTCGATGATAGCGGTCAGGCGGGCGGGATCGGCGATCAGATCCCCATAGGCGCGGGTCAGATAACGGGCGCGCGCCAGGGGCGGAGCCGCCAGCGCGACGCGCGGGGCGGCCTGCATCGCCTTCCACAATTGCGGCGGCAGGCGCAGATTGCCGACCTTGGAGCTTTCGGCCTCGACCACCACCGGCCGCGACGGGTCAAGTCCCGCAATCAACAGCGCCAAGGCGGTTTCAAAGCCCTTCTGATCGGGCTGACCCCCGGGCATCGCGCCGAACAGGCTGCCGCGATGACGGGCCAGCCCCTCAAGGTCGATGACCTGCAGCCCCAGACCCGGCAGAAGGTTCAGGATGTCGGTCTTGGCCGAACCGGTGTTGCCGTCCAGCACCACCACGCGGGCGGGAACGGGTTGGTTGTACAATGCCTCGACCACCAGTTGGCGATAGCTTTTGTAGCCCCCCGCCACGGTCTCGACCCGCCAGCCGATCTGGCCCAGAATGATCGCGACCGAGCCGGATCTTTGGCCGCCGCGCCAGCAATAGACCAAGGGGCGCCAACCGCCGGGCATGTCGCGCAAGGGACCCAGAAGATGGGTGGCAACATTGCGCGCCACCAGGGCAGCCCCCAGCTTTTTGGCGAGAAACGGCGATTGCCGGGTGTAGATCGTGCCGACCTCGGCGCGTTCTTCGTCCGAAAGGGCCGGAAGGCTGATCGCGCCGGGCATGTGGTCTTCGGCGTATTCGGCCGGAGAGCGGACGTCGATGATCGTGTCGAACGGCAGGTGTGCCAGATCGGCCAGGGTGGTCAGGGTTATGGGCATGCGCGGCTTTTAGGGCAAAGCGGGGGGCGGCGGAAGGCTCTTCGTCGCCGTTCCGGCGCTCATCGCGCGATGCGCCCCCCCGGTTACAGCCCGGCTTCCAGCCGGTCAACCAGCGCGGCCAGCATGGCGCGGCAGCGGGTGATCTGTTCCACGCTGACATATTCGTCAGGCTTGTGACCCTGCGCCATAGACCCCGGTCCGCAGATCACGGTGGGAATGCCAAGGCGGGCATCAAACAGCCCGCCTTCGGTGCCGAAGGCCACCTTCATCGTGCCATTGGCCCCGGTCAGCGATTTGACAAAGCGCACCACCTCGGCCCCGGGCGGGGTGCCAAGACCCGGATAGTCCCACAGGCGTTCGACGGTGATCGCAGCTTCGGGGAAGGCGCTGCGCAGGGGTTGGGTGATCCCGTCGGCAAGGGCCCTGATCCGCGCAATGATGTCTTCGGGATCGTCCTGCGCCAGCGCGCGGATCTCGAAATCGACCGTGGCGAGGTTGGGCACGATATTGACCTGCACGCCGCCGCGCAGGATCCCGGCATGGACGGTGGTATAGGGCACGTCATAATCGCCATCGCGCGCGCCATGGGCGGCAATCTCGGCCTGCAGGGCGCGCAATGCCGCGATGAAATCGGCCGCCAGATGCAGGGCATTCAGCGCCATCGGGGCCAGTGCGGAATGCCCCTCGCGCCCGGTGCAGGTGGCACGCAACGCGACCTTGCCCTTGTGGCCGGTGGCGACCTGCAGGGTCGTCGGCTCTCCGACGATGCAAAAACGCGGGCGGTGCGGGGCGAGGTTCAGCATGTCGATCATCGAGCGCACGCCCATGCAGCCGATCTCTTCGTCGTAGGAAAGCGCAAGGTGAAGGGGTGTTTTCAGCGGTCGCCGGGCGGCGGTCAGGGCCGCTTCGATCGCGCAGGCGACAAAGCCCTTCATGTCGGCGGCGCCGCGCCCGTAATAGCGCCCGTCTTGCAGCGTCAGGGCATGGGGCGGACGGGTCCAGGCCTGCCCTTCAACGGGCACCACATCGGTATGGCCCGACAGCATGACGCCACCCTGATCCTGCGGGCCGACCGTGGCAAACAGATTTGCCTTGGCGCCCCGGGCATCGGGGATCAACTGCGCCGTCACCCCAGCCTGCGCCAGAAGATCGGTGACAAAGCACATCAGGGCCCGGTTGGGGAGGTGCGAGGTGGTGTCGAACGCCATCAGGCGGGCGAAGATCGTCTCGAATTGCATGGCGCTCTCCGGCAACACCCGGGGATTTCACATCCCCGGACCCCTTGTGGGATATTTGGATCAAGGTGAAGGGGCAAGGGGATTGGTGGCACGGCGGGGCGGGGTTTTCATTGGACGGCCAGGGTGGCACTGTGGGGCCGAACAGGAGGCGGTCTGGTGAAGGTCATTGCAGTTGCGGCAGGTCTGGGGATGGTGGCCATGGCGCTTTGGGCCGAAGAGGCTGCCGTCTCACCCCTGCGGAATCTGGACCTGACCCATCGGGCCGAGGGGGGGGCAGTGGCCGAACTGATGTCGGCACAAGAGCTGTTCACCCTGTCCCTGGCGCGCCACGATCCCTTGGGGGCGGTCGCCGCGGCGCGGATCATGGCCGGGATCGGGCTGACACCCGTGGCGCGTCAACCGGTTCAGGGCGGGGTCGCGGCAGGCCCGGAAGCCGCGCTTACCGACGCAGGCCGGATGTTCGATCTGGCGCGCGGCATGGCGCTGGACGAAAACCTTGCGGCCCTGATCGAGGCCGAGCGGGCCCGGCTTTCGCGGCCCCCGCGCTTGAGGGTCGGTCTGTCGACCGGTGCTGTGGCCGCGGGCACGCAGGACCGATGGGAACTGGCCTTCTTTGCCGGTGATCTGGCCGAGGTGGCGATTGTCGGCGCGGGGGGCGGCGTGCTGGACATCCGGGTTGAAGACGCGGGTGGGCAGGTGATCTGCCAGCAGGCCGGACCGCGTGACCGTTTGTACTGCCCCTTTGTGCCACGGGAAAACGGCGTGTTTTCGGTGGTCGTTGGCCATCCAGACCAAAGCCCCGACGCAAAGCCCCTGGGTTACGCTCTTTTGACCAACTGATCGGCTGCAACCCGCCTCTTGCCGAAAGCGTGAGGGGCGAAATCTTGCATCCCCCTGTTCCGGCGCTGCGAAACCCCTAGACTGGCTTTACGACAGGAGCCCGCATGAATAGCCATCTTCATCCGACCCGCCGGCAGGCCCTGCAGGGAGCGGCTGCCCTTGGTGTCTGCGGTTTGATGCCCGCTCCCGGCTTTGCCGCCGCTTCGCTTCTGACCGTGCAAAGCCGCCAGATCGAGGTTTCGGGGAAATCCGCGACGGTCTACGGCATCACCGGACCGGGCGGTCAGCCCGGCTGGATCGGCGCCGAGGGCGACCGATTTGCCGGGTCGGTGCTGAACCGCACGGATCAGGGCCTTGCGCTGCACTACCACGGGCAGGTTCTGGCGCCTTACGGTTCTGACCGGGCCCGTCCCGGGGGCAGCGCCCTTGCCCCCGGCGCCAGCGACATGGTCGACTTCACCGCGACCCCCGGCACGCATTGGATGCACTCCCATTCCCTGACCGAGCAGCAACTGCTGGCCGCCCCGATGATCGCGCGCGAGGCGGATGCCGCCGAGATGGCGGATGCGGTGATCCTGCTGCATGACTTCAGCTTTGCCAGCCCTGCCGAAGTGCTGGCGGGACTTGGCGGGTCTGACACGCACGGCGGCCTGGCCATGGACCAATCGCAGATGGGCGCGGACGGCTCGATGGCCGGCATGGCCGGAATGACCCATGCCAACGACATCGTCTATGACGCCTTTCTGGCCAATGACCGGACCCTGTCCGACCCGCAGATCATTGCGGCCGAAGCGGGCCAGCCTTTGCGCCTGCGCATCATCAACGGTGCCACGGCCAGCGCTTTCTGGGTGCTGACCGGCGAGTTGTCGGCGCAGGTCGCGGCGGTGGATGGCAACCCCTGCCTGCCCCATACCGGCACCGCCTTTCCGCTGGCCATGGGGCAAAGGATTGATCTGATCGTCAGCCTGCCCCGGGCGGGCGGCGCCTTTCCGATCCTGGCGCAACTTGAATCCTCGCGACGCCGCACCGGGGTGATATTGACCAGTCCCGGGGCCAGGGTGACCCGCCTTGCAGACGAGGCCGAGGCCCCGGTGGGCTTTGTCGACCTGTCGCTGGATCAGGCGCTGACGGCGGCACGCCCCCTGGCCGAACGCCCGGCAACGGCGTCTCATCAAATGGTGTTGGGGCAGGACCGGGGATATTCCTGGACCATCAACGGCAAGATCCATGGAAGCCATGACCCGATTGCCGCAAGATCCGGCGACCGTCTGGAACTGATTTTCACGAACCCGACACGCATGATGCATCCGATGCACCTTCACGGGCATCACTTTCAGGTGGTCGACATCAACGGCTGGCGCTTTGCCGGGCCGATGCGCGACACGGTGATCGTGCCACCGATGGCGAAAGTTACGGTGGCGCTGGAGGCGGGTGCCGCAGGCGCATGGTTTCTGCACTGCCACCATCTTTATCACATGGCGACCGGGATGATGACCGAACTTGTCCTGTCCTGACCCTGGTTCGCTGCGCAGCAAGCCCGGGATAATGCTGCGCGGGAAGCCTTGGCTTCGCTGCGCAGCAAGTGATCAGGATCAAGGGGTTCGATCCGGCCCTAGGCCGTCATCTCGGTCATTTTCACGACGCGGCCCTCGGCCACCGATCTGACCGCAGCATCGGCCAGCGCCAGCGCGATCAACCCGTCCTCTCCCGAAGGTTCGGCCTTGCCCTTTCCCCCGAGTGCCGCGATGAACCGGGCGATTTCGGCGGCATAGGCTTCGGTATAGCGGGTCATGAAGAAATCATGCAGCGGCGGGCGGGTATAGCCCGAAGCACTGGCCACCTCGATGGACACCGGACGCTGGTTTTCGGCCGAAACCATGCCAAGCGAGCCATGGACTTCGATGCGCTGATCATAGCCGTAGGTGGCCCGGCGCGAGTTCGAGATCATTGCCTGCTTGCCGCTGGCGGTTTTCAACAGCACCTGAACCGAATCGAAATCCCCCGCCTTGCCGATCGCCGGATCGACCAGAACCGCAGCGGTTGCGACGACCTGTGAAATCTCTTCGCCCAACAGATACCGTGCCATGTCGAAATCATGGATCGTCATGTCGCGAAAAATCCCGCCCGAGCGCTTGATATAGTCGACCGGCGGGGCTCCGGGGTCGCGAGAGGTGATGGTGACCATCTCGACCTCGCCGATCGTGCCCTTGTCGATCTCGGCGCGCACCGCCTGAAAATGCGGGTCAAAGCGGCGGTTGAAGCCGACCATCAACGTGCCCTTGTGGGCGCGCACCACGGCCAGACACTGTCTGACGCGGTCCAGCGACAGATCAATCGGCTTTTCGCAGAACACCGCCTTGCCCGCCTTGACGAATTGCTCGATCAGGTCGGCATGGGTGTCGGTCGGCGTGCAGATCACCACGGCGTCGATGTCCTGGGCGGCCAGGATAGACGAGATCGTGCGGATGTCGCAGCCGTACTGGTCCGCGATGGCCTTGGCCGCTGCCGGAAAGGCATCGGCGACAGCCACCAGCCTTGCGCCCGCATCCCCCGTCAGGGCCTTGGCGTGAACCTTGCCGATGCGCCCGGCACCCAGAAGACCAAATCTTACCGTCATTGCCATCTCCTTGTCAGGGCCAAGCCTTGCGCTGCCCAAGCTGTGTCTGGGGGCCATCAAGGGCTGAAGCGGGCGCGCCGATTCAAATGGCCCTGGATCGCCTTTGGTATCCATGCGGAACACATATTCCAAATTCGTCGCAATACAACGCAAAACTGTGCACTACGGAATTTTTGTTCCAAAATTGGGGCTGCCGAACCCCTATTCCTGCGAGCGCAGCACCTGAGCCGGACGCAGACCCAAGGGCCGCAGCATGAACACCAACCCCGAGATCAGCGTCGCCAGAACTCCGCCGACAACGATCATCAACGCCGAGCCCGGTTCAAAGGTATAGTCGCTTTCCATCACGAACCGCATCACCGCCCAGCCCGACACCGCCCCGGTGACAATCGCCACCAGCCCCGCCGCCGCCCCGGTAAGCGCCGCCCGCAGCGCGAAACTGGCCAGAATGCGGGCCCGCGAGGCTCCGATCACCTTGAGCACCGCCGCCTCATAGCGCCGTTGCCGTTCGCCCGCCGCCGCCGCTCCGATCAGCACGACGAACCCGGTGATCAGCGTGACCAGTGCCGCAATCGTCACCGCCTGGGCAATCGCGGTCAGGGTTTCGGTCACGCGGCCGATCGCGGCCTTCATGCCGATGGCGGTGATGTTGGGATAGGCCTTGGTCAATTGCCGCAAGATGCCCGCCTCGGCCGCCTCGTCGGCGTAGACCGTCGCGATATAGCTGTGCGGCGCGCCCTGCACCGCGGCAGGGTCCATCGCCATGACAAAACCCATGCCCGCATTCGAAAAATCCACCACGCGGAACGAGGTCACCTTGGCCTCGATCTCGCGGCCCAGAATGTTGACGGTGATCCTGTCGCCCAACTTCAGGCCAATCTCTTCGGCCTCTTCGGCGGAAAACGAGATCTGTGGCGGCCCGGTGTAGTCTTCGGGCCACCATTCCCCCGCGGTGAGTTTTGCGCCTTGCGGCAGGTCGGCCGAATAGGTCACGCCCCTGTCGCCCATCACCACCCAGTGGTTGTTGGCGGCCTCGCGCGCGTCGCGGCCGTTGATCCGCGTGATCAGCCCGCGCAGTTGCGGTGCCGATTCCATGCGGCTGACGGACGGGTTGTCGGTCAGCATCTGGCGAAAGCCGTCGATCTGGTCGGGCTGGATGTCGACGAAAAAGAACGACGGCGCGCGGGTGGGCAGGTCGCGCGCAATCGCCGCGCGCAGGTTGGCGTCGATCTGGCCGACGGCGGCCAGCACCGAAAGGCCCAGCCCCAGGGCCAGCACCACCTGCATGGTTTCCGCCCTGGGGCCGCCAATGGCGGCCAGCGCCAGCCGCCAGGCCACCCGGCCGCGCACAAAGCGTGACCTCCCCAGGCGCCGCGCCAGCGCCATCAGCCCCATCGCGGCCAAAGCCAGCGCCAGAAGCGCCCCCGCCACACCGCCCGCCACCGACAGGGCCAGTTCCGCCATCCCCGACAGCCAGACCGCCCCCCCGATCAGCAGCGCCGCCAGTGCCGCGATTGCCACCAGATACCAGCCCTTCGGCCAACCTGCCCCTATGCCGCCGCGATACAGGGCCGCCGCCCGCACCTCTGCCGCCTTGGCCAAGGGCCACAGCGCGAACAGAAAGGCCGAGGTCACACCGTAAAACAGCGCCTCGACCACCGGGCGCGGGTAAAAGCCCACCTCGGCGGGAAACGGCAATTGCGTCTCGATCCAGGGGCCAAGGGCGACAGGCAGGGCCGCGCCCAAGGCCAGCCCAAGGGTCAGAGCCAGGGCGGTCAGCACCGCGATCTGCAACAGGTAGAGCCGGAAAATCAGCCCGGATTCGGCGCCCAGGGTGCGCAGGGTGGCGATGGTGCCGACCTTGCCCTCCAGATAGGCGCGCACCGCCGAGGCAACACCGACCCCGCCCACGGCCAGGCCCGCCAGGCCGACCAGCACCAGAAACGCGCCGATCCGGTCAACAAAGCGTTCGGCCCCCGGTGCCGCGCGGCGCTTGTCGGTCCAGCGCAGGCCCTGATCGCGGAATTTCGCCTCGGCCTCGGCTTGCAGGGCCGCCAGATCGGCATTCTCCGGCAGGCGCAACCGGTAGGCGCTGTCAAACAGCGTGCCTGCCACCAGCAGCCCAGACCGGGCCAGGCCCTCGCGCAGAACGATCACGCGCGGCGCCAGGGCAAAGCCGCCCGAGGTGCCATCCGGCTCGCGCTCCAAGACGGCGTTCAGGCGAAACTCTTGCAGGCCCAGCTTGAAACGCTCGCCCACGGCCAGTCCCAATTGGTCGGCAAGCACCTTTTCCATCACCCCGCCCGGCAGATCCCCGGGGGCCAAAGCCTCGGCCAGGGTGATGCGGCTGTCCAACTGCACCGTACCGTACAGGGGATAGGCCCCGTCCACCGCCTTGACCTGCGCCAGCACGCGGTCTTCGCCCACCACGGCCATGGACCGGAAATCGACAAGTTCCGACATCGCCTGCGCCTTGTCGGCCATCCAGGCCCGCTCCTCGTCGTTGGCAAAGCGGTAGGTGAACTCGATCTGCGCGTCGCCGCCCAACAGGACCGCGCCCTGATCGGTCAGGCCGCGCTCGATGGCGGACCGCACCATGCCCACGGCGGCGATCGCCGCCACACCAAGGGCGAGGCAGGCCAGAAACACACCAAACCCCTTCAGCCCGCCGCGCAGTTCGCGCCGCGCCAGCGCCCAAGCCAGGGACAGGGTCATGCCGCCCCCTCGCCCGCGATCTGCCCATCGGCCAGCCGCACGATGCGGTCACAACGCGCCGCCAGTTCGGGGGCGTGGGTGACCATGACCAGCGTCGATCCGTGGCGGTCGCGCAGGGCGAACAGCAAATCCATGATCGCCGCCCCGTTGTGGCTGTCCAGATTGCCGGTCGGCTCGTCCGCCAGCAACAACGCCGGTCGCGGAGCGGCGGCGCGGGCCAGCGCCACGCGCTGCTGTTCGCCCCCCGATAGCTGGGCCGGATAGTGGTCGCCGCGCGCCGACAGCCCCACCGCGTGCAATTCATCGCGCGCGCGATCGAAGGCATCGGGCAAGCCCTGGAGTTCCAGCGGCACCGCCACGTTTTCCAGCGCGGTCATGGTTGGGATCAGGTGAAAGCTTTGAAACACCACCCCCACCCGACCGCGACGAAACCGCGCCAGCCCGTCTTCGTTCAGGGCGGTCAAGTCCTGCCCAAAGGCCGAGATCTGCCCGCAGGTGGCGCGTTCCAGCCCCCCCATCAGCATCAGTAACGAGGATTTGCCCGATCCGGAGGGCCCGACAAGGCCAAGCGTCTCGCCCTTGGGCACCAAAAGGGATATGTCGCGCAGAATATCCACCGGTCCGGCATTGCCCTGCAGCGTCAGCCCGACATCCTTCAGCTTCAAAACGGGTTCCGACATGTTCCATCCTGTGCGACCTTTCGTCAGATATGCGCCGATCCGGGCGCTGCGCAATGCCACAATGGCGCTGTTTGTCGGCTTTTTCGCAAGCCAGATGGCCAATGCGCAGGTCGTGACCGGAACGGTCACCGTGGCGGCCCTGGGCGACAGTCTGACGGCGGGCTACGGCCTTGCGCCCGAAGAGGGATTGGTGCCGCAGTTGCAGGCCTGGCTGACGGCGCAGGGCGAAGACGTGGCGCTGATCAATGCCGGGGTGTCGGGCGACACCACGGCGGGCGGGCTGTCCCGGCTGGAATGGACGCTGACCCCGGACGTGCAGGCGCTGATCGTCACCCTTGGGGGCAATGACATGCTGCGCGGGCTGCCCCCGTCCGAAAGCCGCGCCAATCTGGATGCCATCGTCAAAGGCGCGCGCGATCGCGGCCTGCCGGTGCTGATCATCGGCATGGCGGCGCCGGGCAATTATGGCCCCGACTACAAGGCCGAGTTCGACGCGATCTATCCCGATCTGGCCACGAAGTACGATGCCCTGCTGATCCCCAGCTTCTTTGCGCCGCTGATGACCGAAACGACCGATCCCGCCAAGCTTCAGGCGCTGATGCAGGCCGATGGCATTCATCCCAATGCCGAAGGCGTCAGACGGATCGTCGCCGGCATCGGCCCCGGGGTGCGCGACCTGATCGCCGCCGTGCGCGCCGGCGAAGGCTGATCCGGCCCTGACCGGCGGCACGCGCGCGGCCCCCCCGTGGGGCCGAATGTCTCAACTGCCGCGAAATGGCCTTCGGCCCCCGGCCTTCCGGCCGGGCCAAGGCCCGAAGGGAAAGACGGGATCGGCACCGGTCCGCCCCGGAGGGTGGAAAAGCCGCGACGGTTGCGCGTGCCTTTTGCAAAGGGCAGGACGCGGTTGGGAATTATTTGTCGCAATCCGGCCAGAAGCGGCGCCATTGCCTTGCGCGCGCCGGCAGACGGCGCGATCAATGCGGCATTGAACCGGAGTGTTTTCATGGCCCCGCCGACCTCTTCGCTGATTGCCGATCTGACAGCGGCCCTTGGGTCGGCCCATGTGCTTTTGGGCCCCGACCTAAAGCGTTACCGCGATGAGCCGACGACCGCCTATCCGTCGGATCCCGATGTGGTGGTGCGACCGGGATCGACCGACGAGGTGGCGCAGGTTCTGGCCCTTGCGCAGCGTCACGGCGTGGCCGTGGTGCCCTGTGCCGGGCGCACCGGCATTACCGGGGCCATTCAGGCGCGCGGCGGGATCATGCTGTCGGTCGAACGCCTGAACCGCATCCGCGAAATTCGCCCCGAGGCCCGCATCGCCATTGTCGAGTCCGGGGTGATCCTGTCAAACCTGCACGACGCGGCCGAGGCGCAGGGTCTGTACTTTCCCCTGTGGTTCGGCGCGCGGGGCTCGGCGATGATCGGGGGCGTTCTGTCCACCAATGCGGGCGGATCCAACGTGCTGCGCTATGGCTCGACCCGCGCCTTGTGCCTGGGGCTCGAGGTGGTACTGGCCGACGGTCGGATCCTGAACCTGATGAGCGAGTTGCACAAGGACAACTCGGGCTACGACCTCAAGCAGCTTTTCATCGGGGCCGAGGGGACCCTGGGCGTGATCACGGCAGCGGTGATGAAGCTGGTGCCCAAACCGCACGCCTATGCCACGGCGATGCTGGCGGCGCGGTCGTTGCCCGATGCGTTGACCTTGCTGAACCGCTTACAAACGGCTTCGGGGGGCATGGTGGAAGCCTTTGAATACATGCCCGACAGCTTCATGCGGCGGTTGGCGCAGGTGCGGCCCGACATCCGTCAGCCGTTTTCACCGGTTCAGGCGGTGAACATTCTGGTCGAACTGGGGGCCACGCGCCCCGATGATGCCGCCCCCGCCGAAGACGGCACCCTGCCCCTGACCGCCTTGCTGGAAGCAACGCTTGCCGCGATGATGGAAGAAGGCATGGTGCTGGAGGCCGAGATTGCCCAGTCCGAAAGCCAGCGGCTGGCGCTGTGGAAGCGGCGCGAACTCGCCTCCGAAATCATGCAGCATGTCCAGCCCGCCATCGACACCGACATCTGTCTGCCGCTGGACAAGATCCCTGACTTCCTGACGCGGATCCATGCAAGGCTGAACCGGATCGACCCCGCCGCGGACAGCGTTTTCGTGGCCCATCTGGGCGACGGCAATCTGCACTTCTCGGTCTATCCGGCCCGTCACGACGAGGCCGTGCACGATGCGGTTGCCGAAGCGGTGGAAGACGAGGTTGAATTCCTTGCGGGGTCTTTCTCGGCCGAGCATGGCGTGGGGCAGATGAAGCTGGGGTCGATGGCGCGGCGCAAGTCGCCCGTGGCGCTGGAGGTGATGCGCGCGATCAAGCTTGCACTTGACCCCGCAGGCCAGATGAACCCCGGCAAGGTCATTCCGCAGGTGCCTGCCCCGTGAATGCCATTTCTCTTGTGGCGACCAGACCGGTCTTTCGTACCCTTTTCGCGACCCTGGCCTGCGTGGGGGCCTTCAACGCCTCGATCTATCCCTACCAGTCGCTGATCGCGATCAAGCACATCGGCCTGTCGCCCGGGGATTTCGCGCTGATCCTGATGGTGGCGTCCTGCGTCAACGTCGCGGCGGCGGTCCTCTTGGGGATTCTGGCCGATCAGAAGGCCAACCGGCGCAACACCGCGCTGGTATGTGCGCTGGCGGGCGCCATCGGGATGGCGTTGATGATCGTGGTTCCCGGACCGGTGGCGCTGGTGCTGACAAGCGCGGTGCTTATTCCATTGGCCCAGCCCCTGTATGGCCAGATCTTTGCCGTCACGCGTCTGGCCTCTCAGGGCCACGAGGGGCAGGCCGACGGGGTGCAATCGGTCATCCGCACCGCGCAGTCGGCGGCCTTTGTGGTGATGCTGCTGTTCTGGACCTTTGCCTTCCGCGACGGCGCGTCGGAAATGAACGTCTACCTTACGGCGGGTGCTGCCGCCTTGGGTTCGGTCGCGCTGATCCTGTGGGCCTGGCCGCGCGATGGGGCGACCGCCTGGGAAGATCGACCCTCGGGTCTGAACATCGTGCAGGCCCTGAAGCAGATCGGGCGGCCCCATATCGCGCTGCGGTTCTTCTGCCTGGGGGCGATCAACGCGGCGGGCGGGCTGTACATGGCCACAATCAGCCTGGTGTTCGACGTCTCGACCCTGCGGGGCGCGTCGGATGTGGCGCTGTATGTCGGCATGGTCGCCGCCTGGGAAGTGCCGTTCATGCTGCTGTTGCCGCGCGTCATTTCCCGGTTCCGCCGCGCCGATCTGATCGCCCTTGGGGCGGCCGTCTATGTCATCCACCTTGTGGCCCTGCACTATGTGGCCGACACGCCGCTGGTCTGGGTCCTGCCGTTTTTCGCGGGCCTGGGCGGCACCGCGCTGATCACCCTGCCGATCACCTATTACCAGTCCCTGATGAAGGGCGCGCCGGGGGCCGCCTCAAGCCTGATGGCGGTGCAAAAGCTGGTGTCGGACGGTGTGGTTGCCGGGTGTTTCGCGCTTGGCATGGCGTTCTGGGGGCTGACGGCAGTGGCCTTGCTGGGCACCTTGCTGTCACTGTCGGGGGCGGTGACGCTGGCGCTTGCCGACCGCAGGGCCTGGCTTTTGCCGCGGCCGGCGCCATGACCGCCTTGGCGCTGTTGTGGCGCGACAGGGTGTTGCGGCTGGCCATTGGGCTGATGCTGGTGAACGGCATGTTATGGGCCAGTTTCGGCCCCTTCGTGGCGCTTCTGGCGGTGCAGACCTTTGCCCTGGGCGATCGCGGCTATGCGGCGGTTCTGGCGGTTTCCACCCTGGTGGGGGTGACGGCCTCGGTCTGGATGGGGATCCGGGCCGATCAGAAAGCCAGCCGCAGAACCATGGCGATCGCCACCTGCGCCACCGCGGTCCTCAGCCTTGCGATGATGGTCGTGGCTCCCGGAAGGATCACCTTCGTGATCTTTCATGCCTTGCTGTTCCCGGTCGCCTCGACCGTGTTCGGTCAGATTTTCACCCTGGCCCGGCTGGCTTCGGCCCGCTACGGCGAGACGGAACGGCAGACCATCACCGCCGCGATCCGCGCCGCGATCTCGCTGCCCTTCGTGGTCGTGCTGCCCCTGTGGTCCCTGGCGCTGAACCGGGGAGTGCCGCTGATGGCGGTCTATCCGGTGGCGCTGGCCTTTTCGGTGCTGATGGGCTGGGTCGTCTACCGCTTCTGGCCGCAGGACAGTCAGGCCGCCTGGGAGGACAGGCCGTCGGGGCTGTCGTTGCGCGCGGCATTGCGCGAACTGACCAACCCCGGCCTTGCCCTGCGGTTGACAGCGCTTGGAGCCGTGGCGTCGATGCCGGCGCTCTATGTCATGACACTGGCGCTGATCCTGACACAGGTGGGCGGGCGACCCGCGTCGGACCCGGGACTTTTCTTTGGCCTGGTCGCCGGGGCCGAGGTGCCCTCGATGCTGCTGATGGCCTTTGTCGGGCGCCATGTGGCCCGGCTGCCGCTGATCCTGTCCGGAGCGGCCTCGAGTGCGGTGTTCCTGCTGGCGCTGCCGCTGTTGGCCCATGGCCCCTGGGTCTGGCTGTTGATCCTGCCCCTGGCGCTGGCGCATGGCGTGCTTTTGCCGGTGCCGATCAGCTATCTGCAGGACCTTCTCGCCAACCGCCCCGGAACCGGCACCGCACTTTTGGCGCTGCAAGGGATGATCGGCAACATTCTGGCCGCCGCCGCCTTTGCCTTGGGAACGGCGCTGTCGGGCTATGCGCTGGTCATGGTCCTTGGCGCGGCTATCGGCGTGACCGGCGCGTTGATCCTGTTCTGGCTGGACCGGGCCAGGGAATGAGTCTTCGCCCGTTCCCCGCTGGCGCGCCGCAGGGCGGTCGAACCCTTGACACTTCGCGCGCCGCCCGCCAAGCACGTCCCATCACGGAGATCCCCATGACCAAGCTTTTGCTGCGCGCGCTGGCCGGAGAAACCCTGCCCGTGCCACCGATCTGGATGATGCGCCAAGCCGGTCGCTACCTGCCGGAATACCGCGCCACCCGCGCGCAGGCCGGCGACTTCCTGAAGCTGTGCTACAATTCCGATCTGGCGGCCGAGGTCACCCTGCAGCCGATCCGCCGCTATGGCTTTGACGCGGCAATCCTTTTTGCCGATATCCTGCTTCTGCCCCAGGCGCTTGGGGCCGATCTGTGGTTCGAAGCGGGCGAGGGGCCGCGCCTGTCCACCCTCACCACGCCCGCCGGTCTGGCCGCCCTGAAGGGCCCGCAGGACATTCACGACACCCTGGCCCCGATCTATCAGACCCTGCGCATCCTTTCGCGCGAGTTGCCGCGCCAGACCGCGCTGATCGGTTTTGCGGGCGCGCCCTGGACCGTGGCAAGCTACATGATCGCCGGGCGTGGCACGCCCGATCAGGGCCCGGCCCATGCCCTCAAATCCGCCGACCGCGCCACCTTTGCCGGGCTGATCGACCGCATCACCGATGCCACCATCGAATATCTGTCGATGCAGGTGCAGGCGGGGGCCGAAGTGGTCAAGCTGTTCGACTCTTGGGCCGGCAGCCTGAAGGGTGCGGATTTCACCGATTTCGCCGTCGCCCCCACCGCCCGCATCATCGCCGCCCTGAAGGCCCGGCACCCCGGCCTGCCCGTCATCGCCTTCCCGCGTGAGGCGGGGGCGGGATACATCGGCTTTGCCCGCGCCACCGGGGCAGATTGCGTGGCCATCGACAATTCCGTGACGCCGGAATGGGCGGCCGAGAAGGTGCAGATCGACGGCTGCGTGCAGGGCAATCTTGCCCCGGGTCACATGGTGACCGGCGGTCAGGCGCTGATCGACGCCACGCGACGGGTGAAAGCGGCCTTCGCATCGGGTCCGCACATCTTCAACCTGGGCCACGGCATCACGCCCGATGCGAACCCCGACAACGTGCAGGTGATGATTGACACGGTGCGGGGCCAGGGCTGACCCAAGGTGCCCGAAAGGGCATCGCGCATAGGTCACAATCCTTGACATATCCCGCGCCCCGGCCCAAATTCCGCGCCGCAACCAAAGGGGTGAGGATGGATTGGCAACAGGTTCTGGCCACCCGCAACACGCGCATGAAGGCCTCGGAAATCCGCGAGTTGTTGAAGTTGCTCGATCAACCCGACATCATCTCGTTTGCGGGCGGCATTCCCGACCCGGCCCTGTTCCCCAAGGACGCCTTCCGCGAGGCCTATGCCGCGGCGTTGAGTGACGAGACCGCCACCGCCGCGCTGCAATATTCGGTTTCCGAAGGCTACGCGCCCTTGCGCGACTGGATTGCCGGGCAGATGGCCCGGATCGGCGTGCCCTGCACGGCGGCCAATATCCTGATCACCTCGGGGTCACAGCAGGCGCTGGATTATCTGGGCAAGCTGATGATTTCGCCCGGCGACACCGTGCTTGTGGGCTGGCCGACCTATCTGGGCGCGCTTGGGGCCTTCAACGCCTACGAGCCCGGCTATGACCGGCTTGACCCCGGATCGAACCGCCCCGCCGCCGATTTCGCCGCCCGCGCCAAAGCGGCAGGAGGCCGGGTGAAATTCGCCTATCTGTCGGTCGACTTCGCCAATCCTACCGGCGAAACCCTGGGCCGCGCCGCACGCGAGGCGGTGCTGGATCTCGCTGACGCCTTGAATATCGCCGTGGTCGAGGATGCCGCCTATCAGAGCCTGCGCTACGACGGGCAGGCGGTGCCGCCGATATTGGCACTGGAGATTGCCCGCAAGGGCAGCATCGAAGATTGCCGCACGCTGTATTGCGGGTCGTTTTCCAAATCGCTGGCCCCGGGCCTGCGTCTGGGCTGGGTCTGCGGCGCGGCCAAGGTGATCGGGCGTCTGGTCCTGATGAAACAGGCCGCCGACCTGCATTCCGCCACCATCAACCAGATCGTCACCCACCACGTGGCCTCGCGCGGCTTCGATGCCCATGTCGCCAGCCTGCGCCAGACCTATCAGGCGCGGCGCGACCGTCTGCTGACGGCGCTCGCGCGCGAAATGCCGCGAGGGGTCACCTGGACCCGTCCCGAGGGCGGCATGTTCGTCTGGCTGACCCTGCCCGCCGCCCTGGACGGGGCCGACCTTCTGGCCAAGTCGATCAGAACCGAGCGGGTGGCCTTTGTGCCGGGCCGCGCCTTCTTTGCCGACGGGTCGAACGGCAACACGCTGCGGCTGTCGTTTTCCTGCGCCTCCGAGGCGGCGATCGACGAGGGCATCAAGCGCCTTGGCCGCCTGATCGCCGCCGAAGCAGCCGCTCAGTCCGCGGCATGATCCCGCTTTGGGTCGGCGCGGCCCTGGTCGGTGCGCTGGCCCAGACCGGGCGCAACGCCACGCAAGCCGGGCTGACAGCCTCGCTTGGCACGCTTGGCGCCACACAGGTGCGGTTTCTGTTCGGCCTGCCCTTTGCGATGCTGTTTCTGGTCGCGGCGTCCTGGGCCACGAAAGAGCCGGTCCCGGCCCTGACCCCGGCCACCCTTGGCTGGACGGCCATGGGCGGGCTGGCCCAGATCGCGGGCACCGCGCTGATGTTGCAGGTGATGAAATCATCGGCCTTCGGCGTCACCACCGCCTGGCTGAAGATCGAGCCGGTGACGGTGGCTTTGATCGGAGCCATGGCCCTGGGCGACCCTTTGACCCTGCCGGTGCTGGTGGCCATCGCGATTTCGGTCGCGGGCGTGGTGATCCTGACGCTGAAACCCGGTCAGGGCCGGGCGATGTTCGCCGAAGGCGGCCCCGCCGGGCTGGGTCTGTTGGCCGGTCTGTTCTACGGCGTGGCGGCCATCGGGTTTCGCGGCGGGATCCTCTCGCTTGAAACCGGCGGATTTCTGATCCGGGCCACCGAAACGCTGGTTCTGGCCCTGTCGATCCAGACCGCCACTCTGATGCTGTGGATGCTGGCGCGCAACCGCGCCGCCCTTGTCGGGTCGTTCCGGGTGTGGAAATCCTCGCTTGGCGCGGGGTTTCTGGGCGCTTTCGCTTCCGAGTTCTGGTTCATCGGGTTTTCGCTGACCTCGGCCGCCAATGTGCGCACCCTTGCCCTGATCGAGGTGATCCTGGCCCAGATCGTCGCGCGCTACTGGTTCCGCCAACACGGCACGGCGCGCCAGTTGGTCGGCATGGCCGTCATTCTGCTTGGCGTCGCCACGCTGTTGCGCGTGCAACCCTGACCCCTTCATCTTGATCCAAATATCCCAAAGCAACGGTTGCCGTCTCCGGGCCGTCGGGGCGCGGCGCACCCGTTACACCGGCAGCACCCAGATCGCCAGAAACGGCGCATCGCCCGCACGCATCGCGTGGCGGATGCCGGGCGCATTGTGCACCGTGCCGCCCGGGCCGGGGGTGATCCAGGCCGCATCCCCGTGCCAGAATTCGCCCGGGGTCAGCACCAGATAAACCTCTTCGGGGGCATGATCGTGGTCGGGATAGCGGGTGCCGGGGGCCATCAGGCTGATCCCGATCCAAAAATCCTCGCGCGACTCGATCCCGCCCGGTCCGATCAGCAGGCAATTGGCATGGGCCTGCGCGAAACCGTCACTGGCCCCGGCTCCCCCCGCCTTGCGGGTGGTCCAGCGCAGGTCGGGTGTCAGGGCCGACAGCGCGCGCGCCAGATCGCCCAGGGCATCCCGGCGCGTCAAAAGCGGTGCAAGGGCAGTGGGCAGCAGGGCCGTGACGGGCAAGTCCTCGGCCAGTGCGGCGCCCGGGGGCCCCGAGTGCCGGGCGGCCGCAAAGACAGCACTCACGGCGGCCCGGGAAAGGGCGGTCATGTCGGCGGCGGCAAATGCCGCCTCCAGCACGGTGACAAAGTGTTGCAGGGCGGCGGGGCGCATCTAATCCGCCATGGCGACAGGCCGCGCAACCCTGGCCCAGGCCTTGAGGCACAGCATCTCGATGGCGATCATCGCGGCAGCGTTGGCAGTGATCTCGGAATGGTCAAAGGGCGGTGACACCTCAACCACATCCATTCCGGCAAAATCCACCCCCTTCAGCGCGCGCAGGATCGACAGGGCCTGAAAGCTGGTCAGCCCGCCGGGCACGGGCGTTCCGGTGCCCGGCGCGGTGGCGGGGTCAAGGCAATCGATGTCGAAGGTCAGATAGGCCGGACCGTTGCCGATGGTGGCCCGGATCACCTGCGCCACCGCCTCGGCCGCCATCTGATGCACCTGATCGGCGTAAAGGATGGTCATGCCGTGGCTTTGCTCGCCCCCAAAACAGGTGCGGATGCCGATCTGAACCGAGCGCGCGGGGTCAATGATGCCCTCTTGCACCGCGGCATGAAACATCGAGCCATGGTCGATGCGGCCCCCGGCGTCCGGTTCCACATCGCGGTGGGCGTCGAATTGAACCAGAGCCATCGGCCCGTGTTTCGCGGCATAGGCGCGCAAGGCGGGATAGGTGGTGAAATGATCGCCGCCCAACACCAGCGTCGCGGCCCCGCTGGCGATGATGCCCGAGACATGCGACTCGATCGCGGCGGGAATCTCGGCGGGCGTCCCCCAGTCAAAGGCGCAGTCGCCGTAATCAACGGCCGCCAGCCAGTCAAAGGGGTCAAAGCGCCAGGGCCAGACCGGGCCCCAGGAATGCTGTGCCGAGGCGCGGCGGATCGATTCGGGGCCAAACCGCGCGCCCGGGCGGTTGGACACCGACAGATCGAACGGCACCCCGGTGATCGCAATATCGACCCCGGTCAGATCGCGGCTGTATTTGCGGCGCATGAAGGACAGCGCGCCGGCATAGCTGGCCTCGATGAAGGACCCCTTCAGCGCCCCGCGCCGGAAGGCGGCATCGTTCAACTCTTGCCCGACCTCTTTTGCCACCTAATCCTCCTGCCACAGATCGCCCAGCATCCCGCGCAGGGCGGCCAAAGCCTCGTCCAGATCTTCGCACCGCGCCAGCCCCACCGCAACCGAGGTTGCAAAGCCGAACTTGGCCGCCTTTTCAGGGCGCAGGGTGATGTCCAGCCCCTGGGCGGAC
>JANMJC010000018.1:0-1774 GCA_031371185.1 Paracoccaceae bacterium
GCGGCGGCTGGGTAAAGTGCTGCTCCTGCGTGACTTTCTTCTTGTCCGCTTTCTCGCCCTGCATGATCTGCGGCAGACGACCCTCGTCGTCCTCCTCGTCGTCGCGGCCCTCGTCATAGACCTTGAGGAACCCGTCAAACAGCACGACTTGCCCATTGGCCCGCAGCCCGACCTGCCCATCGGGGCTCGTCACATCAACCACCGTCCGCTCCATCCGCGCCGCCGCCATCTGGCTTGCAATGGTCCGCTTCCAGATCAGGTCGTACAGTTTGCGCTGATCCGCCTCGGCCAGTTTCAAACTGTCCGGTGTCGCCGACATCTCGGTCGGCCGGATGCATTCATGCGCTTCCTGCGCGTTCTTGGCCTTGTTCTTGTAGATTCGCGGGCTGTCGGGCACATAGGCCGCGCCAAACTGCTTCTTGATTTCATCCCGCGCTGCAGCGACAGCTTCGGGCGCCATGTCGATACCATCGGTCCGCATATAGGTGATGTAGCCCGCCTCATACAACCGCTGCGCCGCCGACATGCAGGCCTTGGCCCCCATGCCATATTTGCGGCTGGCTTCCTGTTGCAGGGTACTGGTCATGAAGGGCGCATAGGGGTTGCGCGACGCCGGCTTGCTTTCCACCCCGGTGACGGTGAAATTGCGATGATTGACCGCCTCGACCGCCAGTTCCGCCGCTTCCGCCGTCGGAATGTCGAACTTGTCCAGCCGCTTGCCGCCCAGCAGCACCAGCCGCGCGTCAAAATCCTGACCGCGCGGCGTGGTCATCACCGCACCCACCGTCCAGAACTCCCGCGCCCGGAACGCCTCGATCTCCATCTCGCGTTCCACGATCAGCCGCAGACAGACCGACTGCACCCGCCCCGCCGACCGCGCCCCCGGCAGCTTGCGCCACAGCACCGGCGACAGGGTGAACCCCACCAGATAGTCCAGCGCCCGTCGTGCCAGATATGCCTCGACCAGCGGCACATCCACCTGACGCGGGTTCTTCATCGCCTCGGTCACCGCCGCCTTGGTGATCGCGTTGAACGTCACGCGGCTGACCTTCTTGCCCTTCTTCAACGACCCCGCCAGCGCCTCTTGCAGGTGCCAGGAAATCGCCTCGCCCTCCCGGTCAGGGTCGGTCGCCAGGATCAGTTCGTCATCCGTTTTCAGCGCGTCGGTGATGGCCTTGATATGCTTGCGGCTGTCGGCCGCAATCTCCCATGTCATGGCGAAATCATGCTCGGTATCGACCGAACCATCCTTGGCAGGCAGGTCGCGGACATGGCCATAGGACGCCAGAACCGTATAGTTGGGCCCAAGATATTTGTTGATTGTCTTGGCCTTGGCCGGAGATTCGACGACGACGACTGGCATGAATTTCCCTTTTGACCGGCAAGACGGACGCCCTGCAAGGACCCGGTCGCTAGTTTGGGGCGAACGACCCCCGTTGTCAACCCCCCCCCACCCCGGGTCAATGAAGGCCAGCCCGAGCCGGTTGGCCGCAGGGCCGAGGCGAGATGAAAAAGACACGGCCGCTTCGGCCGTTCCATTTAACTTAAACGCGACAGCAGCCCGCCCGACTGCCGTTGAATGCGGCCCTCCAGTTCCAGCAGCACGATCTCGGGCGTCACGACCGAGGCTGGCGCCCCCAGATCGCGGATCAGCTGATCCTCGGCCACCGGGCTCGGCCCCAGCCGCGACAGGATCTGGTTGTGCAGCGCGCTGATGTCCGAAAACCGCGTCTTGACCGTTGTAGGTTCAGCCACCGCCTTCACCCGCGTCCCC
>JANMJC010000038.1:0-2781 GCA_031371185.1 Paracoccaceae bacterium
GGGCCGTCCGGCCACTGCGGGCGCAGATTGCAACCCTTTGAAATAATGCCTTACTTCAGGCGAAAGTCAAAGTGCTTGCGCACGTTCTCTTCGATTTTCCAGATGCCTTTGAAGGTCGGCTCGACCACAAAGGAATCACCCGCCCTGACTGTCACCGGCTGCCCGCCGTCCGGCGTGATCACGATGCGCCCGGCGATCAGCACGACATATTCATAGGCCGAATAGGTCGCATGATAGCTGCCCACGGTGCATTCCCAGATGCCCGAAACCATGTCTCCCGCCGCCGAGGTGTGCAGCGCCCAGGTCTTCATCTGCGGATTGCCTTCGGTCTTGACCCAGCCCTCCAGATCATCGGTCGAGGGGTCAAGCCCAAGGGTCGGGGGAAGTTTGATGACGGTCTGCATGCAACACCTCTTGCTGGTTTCGGAGCGATCCTGCCCGTGGTGCCCCGCCACGTCGCCTTCACCGGCGACATGCGCTGCATCTGGGGCGACTTTGCACCAGGGTGGAACTTGACGGAGCCAAATCTTTTTCTTCTTGCCAGGGAACAAGTGCTGCGCCTGCCCGGGCAATGACCCGTTGCCCGGGCAGGCGATTGCCCTTGCAATCGACGAGAAGGGACCGCCCCCACGGGCGGGCAAAATGCCGCGTCACCAGCAGAACTTCGGTGGGGGTTGGTTGGGCCTTAAACCGCGCGGGAACGAAGGTTGCATGCCCCCCCCGGCGGTCGGGCATTGCCCTTTCGTTCTGCCAGTAACAAGGGCGAAAAGCGAAAGAAGCCTCCGTGTCGGGCTACCCACTTTAGGACGTGGCCAGACAGGCCGCCAAGCGCGCCAGGCCCTCTTCCAGACGCACGGCACCGCCGCCTCCGACCCCCAGGCGCAGATGGGCGGGCTCGTCATAGGCGGTGCCGGGCAACAGGAAGGTGCGATAGGGCGCGGCCAGCAACCTGCGGGCAAAGGGCTCGGCATCTTCGCCCGCCAGCCGGGCCAACCCGATCAGCCCCGCCTGTGGCCGTACCCAGGACAGGCGTGGCTGGGCTGCGATGAAGGCGTCCAGCAGCGCCAGATTGACCGCCCCCTCGGCCCGCGCCTTGGCCATCGCGGGGGCCAAACGCTGCGGGCGCAGGGCAATCTCCGCGATATGCTCGCCCAGGATGTTCATGATCTCGCTGGAGTTTTCGCGCGCGATCACCGCATCCATGATCAGGCCCTTGTCGCGGCAGATCATCCATCCGGTGCGCAGCCCCTGCAGTCCCAGGGCCTTGGACACCGATCCGGTGGTGATCCCGCGATCATAGATCCCGGCAATCGACGGCGCGCGCGGCCCCTGCCACTCCAGCCCGGCATAGACCTCGTCTATGATCAGCCAGGCGCCCACCCGGTCCGCGATTTCCGCAAGCCGCGTCAGGTCTTCGGTCGTCAATAACTGCCCGGTCGGGTTGTTGGGGTTGGACAGGAACATCACCTTGGTCCTGCCCGTCACCGCAGCGTCCAGCGCGTCGATGTCCAACCGCCAGCCCTGCGCCTCGTGACGTGGCACGCAGGTCAGCCGTGCACCGATGGCCTCTGCCATGACCGCCGCCTGCGGCCAGCCCGGCGTTTCGCTGACCATCTCGTCACCCGCGTCCAGAAGCTGGCGAAAGCACAGGTAATTGGCTTCGGCCGCCCCGGCGGTGATCAGCACGTCCGACGGCCGGCAGATGCCCTCCAGTCCGGCCTGCGCGATCACCCTTTCGCGCAAGGCCGGCAGGCCCTGAAAGCTGACGCCGTTCCAGTCCAGTGCAAGGTCTGGGTCCAGATCGGCCAGAAACGCACCCAAAAGCGGAGATTGCGACAGGGACAAGCCCAGAACGCAGTCCGGCGGGTCCTCGCCCGCGGTTTCCAGAAGATATTCGAACAGGCGGTGAATGCGGACCTTCACCGCACGTCGCGCCCCTGGTTCAGGACAATCACATTGCCCGACGAAATGTCGCCCGCCGCCGAGATCAGAAACCCGACCCAGGCCGCGATTTCGGACGGTTGCATCGCATGGCCATGCGGCATGGCGGAAATCGCACGGGTCAGCACCTCGGCGCTTAGTACGCCGAACAGCGGGGTTTCGGTCATCGCGGGGGCGATGGAATTGCAGGCGATCTTGTCGCGGGCATAGCGGCGCGCCAGGTCTTTGGTCAGCGTGTCCATCGCCGCCTTGGATGCGCGGTAGTGCGGCGGGTCGAAGACGTCGAAGTTGTAGGCCCCGTTCGACGAGATGTTGACGATCTTGCGCACGCCGTCCCGCCCCGCCATGGCCTTCACCGCCCCCTGACAGCAATGAAACGCCGAAGAGAAATTGACCGCCATCTGGCGGTCCAACTCGTCGCCCGAGATTTCGGGGAAGTCGGACATGAAACAGGTGCCCGCATTGTTGACCAGCGCATCAACACCGCCAAACCGGTCGGTGATGCGGTCGAACAGGTCGGCAATTGCCAGGGCGTCGGTCAGATCGCAGACTTCGGGGGTAAAGTCGGCCAGATCGGCCGCCATCATCAGCAGCGCCGGGCCGTCGATGTCAACGCCGACGACGTGACAGCCATCGTCCAGAAGCCGGTCCACGATTGCCCGCCCCATGCCGCCTTTACCCGACTTCCGGGACGTTCACCGGGACGGATTTCCTTAACCTCACGGGACTGACCTCGGGGCTGACCTACAGCTACTACATCCTCGCCAAAAACACGGCGGGAAACACGCAAAGCAATACGATCAATGAAGGGCCGATGCCGAATGCTCCGGTCATACTGCC
>JANMJC010000160.1:0-1773 GCA_031371185.1 Paracoccaceae bacterium
GGGGCCGATGATGATATATCCCGGAACACGCAGGGCGCGCGCGATCGCCACCCCCGCAACGCCCGACGCCAGCATCAGCGCGACCTCGACCGGTGTCAGTTTGACCCCCGCCCCGGTCATCTGCGTGCCCGACGCCGAGCCGACCGCATGGCCGGTCAGCGCCCAGAAGATCATCGGCACGGTCAGGATCGTCAGGATCAGCCGCAGGAACTGCAAGACCGTCAGCAGGCGCACATCGGCCCCCGCCTCTTCGCCCAACTGAACGCTTTCGATCAGCCCCCCTGGAACCGCGCCGAAAAAGGCGTCGGCCGGGGCCAGGCCGCCCGCCCGATAGATGCGGTATCCCAGATAATGCGCGCAGGGAACAAACAGGCACAGCGCCAGCAGCGACGGCCCCCACCCCAAAGCCGCACGCGCCACTTCCGGAGTGAAAGCCCCGCCGATCGCCACGCCGATGACCGGCACAAAGGAAAACCGCAGCCGGGCGGGCAGGGTGATCTGGCGGCCAAAGGGCCGCAGGTTCAGCGCCGCCAAAGCGCCCACGGTCAGGACCGACCCCAGAAGGTAGCCCAAGGGCAGATGCGCCAGATGGGCCAGCGTCCCGCCCATCGCGCCAAGGCCAAGGGTCAGCGCCAGTGCCGGTTTGTCGGTGGCGCGAATGCCCGCGACCAGGTTTTGCAGGGCGGTCACGACGCGGCGAGTCAAAGCACCAGCGCCGGTTGGTCGGGGTCGCGGACACCCGCGACACGGTTTTGCAGGGTGGTCACCCCACGCTTACCAATGCGGCGGTTTGACATCGGCCGCCGGGGCTTCGGCCCCCGCAACCTCGCGTTCGGCCTCGCGCTGCATCAGCATGTGGACACGGCGGGTCAGGGTGTCGATCTCGGTTCCCTGACGCGCCACCACGTCGGACAGGTCTTCGAAAGCGCGGATCAGATGGGCGGTGCGTTCTTCGATGCTGTCCAGACGGTCCATCGCCGTGATCCCCTGCTTGCCGAGCCTGCCCCCAAGCGGTAGAGGAAAGCCCGAGCGATGCAAAGGGTAAGTCCGATGTCCGAAGCCAAAATCCACCGCCCGCGCGCCGAGACCCCGAAGGGGTTCCGCGACTATTTCGGGGCCGAGGTCAGCGACCGCAATGCCATGCTGGCGGCGATCGGCGCGGTGTATCATCTCTATGGTTTTGACCCGCTGGAGACGAGCGCCGTCGAGACGGTCGAAGCGCTTGGCAAGTTCCTGCCCGATGTCGACCGCCCGAACGCGGGCGTTTTCGGCTGGCAGGACGAGGATCAGGACTGGCTGGCGCTGCGCTATGACCTGACCGCTCCGCTGGCCCGCGTGGCCGCGCAATACCGCAACGACCTGCCCAGCCCCTATCGCCGCTTTGCCATGGGCCCGGTCTGGCGCAACGAAAAGCCGGGGCCGGGGCGGTTCCGGCAGTTTTATCAATGCGATGCCGATACGGTGGGCGCGCCAAGCGTGGCCGCCGATGCCGAGATCTGCATGATGCTGTGCGACGCGCTGGAAGCGGTCGGAATCGAGCGCGGCGACTATGTGGTCAAGGTCAACAACCGCAAGGTCTTGAATGGCGTGATGGAAGTGGCCGGTCTGGCCGGAGAGGGCAAGGACGCCGAGCGCGGCATCGTGCTGCGCGCGATTGACAAGATGGACCGCTTGGGCGCTGACGGCGTGCGCGCGCTTTTGGGCGCGGGACGCCGCGACGACAGCGGAGATTTCACCAAGGGCGCCGGGCTGGATGAGTCGCAGATCGCCGGC
>JANMJC010000215.1:0-8206 GCA_031371185.1 Paracoccaceae bacterium
CGACCGGATGAAGGGGAACCAGGGCTTATGAAAATCGGAGCACTCACCGAGATTTTTGCGGGCGAGAACCGCGTCGCGCTGACGCCGGAATCGGCGTTGCAACTGGCCAAGCTGGGACATTCCTGCATGGTGCAGGCCGGGGCGGGTCAGAAGGCCGGGTTTTCGGACGCGCTTTATGCGGCGGCCGGGGTCGAGGTGGTG
Source organism: Paracoccaceae bacterium (assembly GCA_031371185.1). GTDB lineage: Bacteria > Pseudomonadota > Alphaproteobacteria > Rhodobacterales > Rhodobacteraceae > CAIYZT01. The sequence continues at coordinate 202 of JANMJC010000215.1, forward strand.
CCAACCGCCAAGGCGGTGATGGCGGCGGCGGATGTGATCATCAAGGTGCGCGGCCCCGAAAAGGCCGAAGCCGAGGCGCTGCGCGACTGTCAGACGCTGATTTCCTTCTTCTGGCCGGCCCAGAACCCCGAATTGCTTGAACTCGTGAAGGCGCGCGGCGCCACCGTCGTCGCCATGGACATGGTGCCACGCATCTCGCGCGCCCAGAAGATGGACGCGCTGTCGTCGATGGCCAATATCGCGGGCTACCGCGCCGTGATCGAAGCCGGGTCGAACTTTGGCCGCTTCTTCACCGGCCAGGTGACGGCGGCGGGCAAGGTTCCGCCCGCCCGGGTGCTGATCGTGGGCGCGGGCGTGGCCGGTCTGGCGGCGATTGGCACCAGCGTATCGCTTGGGGCCATCGTGAAGGCCTTCGACGTGCGCCCCGAGGTGGCCGAGCAGATCGAATCGATGGGCGCCTCTTTCGTCTATCTGGAATTCGACGCCTCGGAATTGCCCGACGGCGCGGCGACGGGTGGCTATGCGGCCCCGTCGACCCCGGCCTTTCAGGCCAGGCAACTGGCCAAATTCCGCGAGTTGGCCCCCGAGACGGACATCGTCATCACCACCGCGCTGATCCCCGGACGGCCCGCGCCTAAACTGTGGACCGCCGAGATGGTGGCCATGATGAAGCCGGGATCGGTCGTGGTGGACCTTGCCGCCGAACGGGGCGGCAACTGCGATCTGACGGTGATGGACCAAAAGATCCTGTCCGAAAATGGCGTCACGATTGTCGGATACACCGATTTTCCCAGCCGGATGGCGGCCCAGGCATCGACCCTTTATGCCAACAATATCCGGCACATGCTGACCGATCTTACACCGGCGAAAGACGGTGTGATCCTGCACAACATGGAAGATGACGTGATCCGCGGCGCGACCGTGGCGCGCGCTCATGAAATCACTTTCCCGCCACCTCCGCCAAAGATCGCGGCGATTGCGGTGCAAAAGCCGAAAGAAAAGATCAAGGAACTTACCCACGAGCAAAAGCGCGCCGCCGAGGTGGCCGCGTTCCGGGGGCAGACGCGCGCTCAGGTCGGGCTTCTCGCGACGGGGGGCCTTTTGATGGCGCTTGTCGGGGCCTATGCGCCCGCGGAATTCATGGCGCATTTCATCGTCTTCGTGCTGGCGGTGTTCATCGGCTTCTCGGTGATCTGGAACGTCTCGCATTCGCTGCACACGCCCTTGATGTCTGTGACCAACGCCATTTCGGGCATCGTCATTCTGGGCGCGCTGTTGCAGATCGGGTCGGGCAACTGGCTTGTTGTCGCGCTGGCCGCAATCTCGGTCCTGATCGCCACCATCAACATCGTCGGGGGGTTTCTGGTGACACGCCGGATGCTCGCCATGTTCCAGAAGTCCTGAGGAGGCAGACCCATGAGCATCGGTATCGTCTCGGCTGCCTACATCGCAGCGGCTGTTCTTTTCATCCTGTCACTTGGCGGGCTGTCGGGTCAGGAAAGCGCCAAGCGCGCGGTCTGGTACGGCATTGCGGGCATGGCTCTGGCGGTTGCTGCAACCGTTTTGTCGCCCGATGTCGCAAACGTCTGGATCATCGCCGTCATGGTGGTGATCGGGGCGGCGGCGGGCTGGGTCGTGGCCACGCGGGTGCAGATGACCGAAATGCCGCAACTGGTGGCGGCGCTGCATTCCTTTGTCGGACTGGCGGCGGTCTTCATCGGCTACAACGCCGATCTGGAACTGTCGCGGGTCTTGACGCTGGACGAGGGCGCCAAGGGCCAGTTGATCGGCTTTGCCCGCAAGCTGGCCGAAAAGGACGCGGTCGAACAGGCCATCCTGCATGTCGAGGTTTTTCTGGGCGTCTTCATCGGCGCGGTCACCTTCACCGGGTCCATCGTGGCCTTTGGCAAACTGGCGGGACGGGTGGACGGCAAGGCCAAAAAGTTGCCGGGCGGGCATTTTCTGAACGCCGGGGCCGCCATCGGGTCGCTGGTGCTCCTGGTCCTGTATTTCAACGGCGCGGGGATTTGGGCGCTGGCGCTGATGACGCTTCTGGCCTTCTTCATCGGCTATCACCTGATCATGGGCATCGGCGGGGCCGACAAGCCGGTGGTGGTGTCGATGCTGAATTCCTATTCCGGTTGGGCGGCGGCGGCGATCGGCTTTACCCTGGGCAATGACCTGCTGATCGTCACCGGGGCGCTGGTCGGGTCTTCCGGCGCGATCCTGAGCTATATCATGTGCAAGGCGATGAACCGGTCCTTCATCTCGGTCATTCTGGGCGGCTTTGGCGGCACCGGCGGCCCCGCGATGGAGGTGACGGGCGAGCAGGTTGCCATCGACGCCGAAGGGGTTGCAGCCGCGCTGAACGACGCGGATTCGATCATCATCATCCCGGGTTACGGCATGGCGGTGGCGCAGGCCCAGCAATCGGTCAGCGAGTTGACGCGCAAGCTGCGCGCGGCGGGCAAGACGGTGCGCTTTGCGATCCATCCGGTGGCGGGGCGGCTGCCCGGCCACATGAACGTGCTTCTGGCCGAGGCCAAGGTGCCCTATGACATCGTCATGGAGATGGACGAGATCAACGAGGATTTCCCCTCGACCGACGTCGCCATCGTGATCGGGTCGAACGACATCGTGAATCCGGCGGCACAGGACGATCCGAATTCGCCCATCGCGGGGATGCCGGTGCTGGAATGCTGGAAGGCCAAGCAGGTGTTCGTGTCCAAGCGCGGTCAGGGAACGGGGTATTCGGGCATCGAGAACCCGCTGTTCTACAAGGAAAATACCCGGATGTTCTATGGGGACGCCAAGAAGTCGCTGGACGCGCTCTTGCCCCTGATCGACTGAAACCGGGCACAGGCTTTCGGGCTGTCCGCCGGTCGGCCCCGGCCCCTCTGACCCTGTTGGTGGGTCTGGCCATGCTCCGGGCAGTGAAAGTCCGGGCCTTTCGGGGCCGACGTGCGGCCATGGGTCCGACGCAACGCGCGGGCGGCGCATGGGTTGGTCCGGAACATTCGACGGACAGGAAGGGCGCGCTTTCGTGCCCCGGGGCCGCCCTGTAGCGGTTCAAGTCTTGACGAAATCAGAATTCAGACCAAAAGTGTTCGAATTCTGATACTTGATTTTTCAACGAAGACTTGAACCGCCCTAATCCAGCAGATTTGTCGCGGGGTTGTCCACGATCTCGACATCGGCATAATAGCTTTGCGCCTGAACGACGGACCGGTGCAGCGACAGTTGCATCGCGGCGGCCAGGGGCGCGCCGTCCAGAGCCGCCTGGGTCAGAAATCCCGACCGCAGGCCATGGGCCGAGGCATAACCGGCGGGCAGACCGGCCAAGGCCAGCCGGTGTTTCACGATCACCGCCAGCGCATCGGGGGCCAGCCCCCGCGGCAAGGCGCGGTCGGCGGTCGAGACGGGCCGGAACAGCGGCCCCTTTTCGATCCGCGCCGCGATGATCCAGCCCATCAGCGCCCGGGCCGCGCGGCCCTTCAGCGGCAGGCGGGGGGCGGTGTCGGCGCGCGTGGTCTTGGTGGAAAGCAGCGTGATCCAGATCACGCCCTTGCTTGCCAGGTCCCGGGTGTCGATGTCGTCGCGGTGCAGCGCGCAGACCTCGCTGCGCCGCCGTCCGCCACTGGCAAAGGCCAGGGTCAGCATGGCCCGGTCGCGCAGGCCGCGCAGGGTGTCGTCGCAACTGGCCAGCAGCTTCTCCAACACCTCGCGGGTGATCGGGCGGGCCGACTTCGGCGCCTTGGGCCGGGCGGCGGCCGCGCGCGCCTTGATCCGCGCCTGGGCCAGCAGGGGCGACTGGAACGGCGAGGCCAGGTTGCGCATCCGGTGGAATGCCCGCCACGAAGCGATGCGGCGGTCCAACGTGGCCGGAGAGGGACAGGCCAGCGACCGTCGCAAGCCCAGGGCGATCAGCCCGCTGGCCGCGTCTTGCGCGGCGGTTCCGGCGGCGTCGCGCAGGTCAGCCGAATGGTCAAGAATGAACCGCAGCGCCACCCGTTCGTCTTCGGGCCAGATCAGGGGCTGTCCGAACCTCAGCCTTTTCCACGCCGTGATATAGATCAGGTCGCGTTCCCAGGCGCGCAGGGTGTTGGGCGGCGTGCCGCGCCGGTACAGGGCGGCAAGGGCCTCGGCATCCGCAGCGCTCAGGTCGGGGGCCAGGCAAAGCGCCATAGCGGTCAGGGCAGGCGGCATCAGGTGGTCCTCTTCGCCGTCATCATGGCGCATTGCGCGGCGCGGCCCAAGGGGGCATTCGTGCAACACTTGCAAGGCATACCCCGGTATTCCGGGTATTCGCTGGAACCCGGCACTTCGGGCGGCAACTCTGGCCCACACCTTGCGATAAAGCGACCCGATGACCCATCCAAGCCCCACCCTGGAAGACCACCCCCTGCGCTATGCGCTGGTGAACGAACTGCACGCCCGGCCTTTCCCGGCGCTGCGGGCGCCCTGCATGGCGACCTATCTGGCCATCAAGGAACCCGAGGCCGCCGAGGCGCGCGACCGCAATCTGGACCGGGCCCATCTGATTGCCCTTCTGGATCGCCACGCCGTGGCCCATCCGCAGCCGGGCGCCAACCACTTTTCGGGGGCTCTGGGCCGGTCCGAAGTGAAATGGGAAAGCCATACCGAATTCGTGACCTATTCGGCCTTTACCCCCGGCCTTTCGGCGCGGCCCTTTGATCCGGCCGAGGCGCAGGTCTTTCCCGCCGACTGGCTGGCCGATGCCCCCGGAAAGCGGGTGGCCGCCGTCCTGATCCGGGTCGAGGTGATGCCGGCGGACGAGGTGCTGATCTTTGCCCGTCTGGATGACTGGTTCGTGGCGGAAAGCCTGGCGGTGGCGCGGGTGGTGGACGGGGCGGCGATCGTGGCGGGCGATTTCCGCATCGACTCGGCCGGGCAGATGCGCTTTGCGGTCTTCGTGCGCCCCGATACCTCGGAACGCCGGATCGGCCGCATCGTGCAGCGCCTGTGCGAGATCGAGACCTACCGGGCGGTGTCGATGCTGGGGCTGAACCGGGCGCGGCAGTTGTCCGAACGGCTGAACGTGCTGGACCCGCGACTGGCCGACCTGGTCTCGACGCTGGACAAGGCCGACCACCGGGCCGAGGCGGTGCTGCACGATTTGTTGACCATCACCGGAGAGCTGGAAAGTCTGGCCGTGCGCCATTCCTTCCGCTTTGGCGCGACCGGGGCCTATGAGGCGATCGTCACCCAAAGGGTGGCCGCCCTGCGCGAGGAACGGCTGAGCGGGCGGCAGACCTTTGGCGAATTCATGATGCGGCGCTATGACCCGGCAATGCGTACGGTGAAATCGGCCGAGCGGCGGCTGGCGACGTTGGCCGAACGGGCGGCCCGGGCGGCGGAATTGTTGCGCACAAGGGTCGATGTCGAACGCTCGGCGGAAAACCAGAAGCTTCTGGAAAGCATGGACCGCCGCGCCGACCTTGCCCTGCGTCTGCAGCGCACGGTCGAGGGGCTGTCGGTGGTGGCGATCAGCTATTACGCGGTCAGCCTGACCGCCTATGTCGCCTATCCGGTGACCGAGGTTCTGCATCTGTCCAAGGGAAGCGCCATGGCCCTCTTGACGCCAGTGCTGGTGCTGGCGGTCTGGCTGATGGTCCGGCGCATCCGCACCGGGTTTCATTAAGGACGATCACTGCCGATCCATATCGAAGTGGCCATAGACGGGCGAAATTCGGGTTCTTCTGCCCGGAATCAAGCGCGAAGCCCGCCCGGGCAATGCCCCGTTGCCCGGGCAGGCGATTGCCTTTGCAATCGACGAGAAGGGACCGTCCCCTCGGGCGGGCATTTTGAAGCGTCGCCAGCAGAAATTCGGTGGGAGTTGTTGACCCGTAAATCGCGCGGGAATAGCCGTAACTTGCCCACCCGGCGGACGGGCATTGCCCTTCCGGTGTGCGTGTTGGATGGGCGAAACAGAAGCAATCCCTTGACCGCACCAAGAAACTTACCGCCCGCGAATCCGGGGGTCCAGTGCGTCGCGCAGTCCGTCACCGATGTAGTTCACCGACAGCACGGTCAGCGAAATCGCGATGCCGGGCCACATCACCCGCTCGGGGTACAACTGGATATAGCTGAGCCCGTCGAACAACAGCCGTCCCCAGGTCGGAAAGTCGGGCGGAAAGCCAAGCCCCAGAAACGACAGCACCGATTCGGTGATGATCGCCTCGGCCACGCCAAGGGTCGCGGCCACCATGACGGGCGAGACGACGTTGGGCAGGATGTGGCGCAGGATGATGCGCCGGGGGGGCGCCCCGATCGACCGCGCCGCCAGCACATATTCGCGCTCTTTCAGGGCCAGAACCTCGCCGCGCACGATGCGCGCCGCCTGCATCCAGCTTGTGATGCCGATGGCAAAGACGATCAGCAGGAAGGCGCCCATTTCCGGCCCCATGATCGACGCGACCCGGTCGCGAAACAGCATCACCAGCACCAGAAGCAGGGGGATCAGCGGCAGGGACAGGAACAGGTCGGTCAGGCGCATCAGCGGCCCGTCCAGACGTCTGAAATAGCCCGCAAGCACCCCAACCGAGGTGCCCACGAAGATCGCGATGACCATGGCGACGAAGCCGACCGCCAGCGACACCTTGCCCGCCGCCATCATCCGGGTCAGCATGTCGCGGCCCAACTGGTCGGTGCCCAGGGGAAAGCGCAAGGACGGCCCCTGATTTTTCACCTTCAGCGCCTCGGCGACCTTCAGTTTGACCTCGGGCCAGAAGAACGGCCCGATCACCACGAAGACCACCAGAAGACCCAGAACGATCAGCCCGAACACCGCGCCCCGATGCACGCGGAACTGGCGCCAGACCGCGCCGAACTGGCTTTGCGCCTTGGGAATGGCGGTGATCGGCTCACTCATAGCGAATCCTCGGGTCCAGAAGGCCGTAAAGCACGTCGGCGATCAGGTTGAAGCCGACGATCAGCACGGCAAAGATGAAGGCCAGCGTCTGCACCATCGGAAGGTCAGAGGCATGGATCGCCCCGATCAGCGCCGAGCCGATGCCGTTCACCCCGAACAGGTTCTCGGTGATGATCGCGCCACCAAAGATCGACGGGATGCCAAGTGCGATGACGGTGATCACCGGGATCAGCGAATTGCGCAGCACATGCTTCAGCACCACGACCCGCTCGGTCATGCCTTTCGCCCGCGCGGTGCGCACATAGTCCTGGCCCATGTTTTCCAGCATCGACGAACGCATGTAGCGGCTGATGGCGGCGGCATTGGCCAGCCCCAGCACCATGACCGGCATGGCCATCTGGGCGGCCTGCAGCTTGAAGCTGGCCCAGTCGGTCACCTGCAGGGTGGTGTCATATTTGGTCGGAAACCAGCCCAGCCAGACCGCGAAGATCACGATGAAGGCTGTGCCGGTGAAAAAGGTCGGCACCGAAAAGCCGATCATCGCCACCAGGGTTCCGAACTGGTCGAACAGCGAATACTGGCGGTAGGCCGAATAGATGCCGATCGGCAAGGCAATGGTGATGCCCACCAGATAGGCGGTGCCGATCACGGTCAGGGTCTGGGGAATACGCTGGCCGATGATGGTAAAGACCGGCGCGCGCGACTGCCAGGACAGGATGCGCTGCTCGTCGCCGGCAAGGCTGGTGCCGAACCAGCCGTCAAACAGGGTGGCGGGTTCGACCCAGAAGAACTGGCGCAGCCACAGGACATAGCGCACGAACACCGGCTGATCCGCGCCCATGGCCGCAATCATCTTCTGGCGCACCTCGGCCGGCACGGTCAGCGGAATTTCGGACAAGGGCGACCCCGGGGCCAGATCGACCAGCAGAAAGATGATCAGGCTGATGAACAGAAGCGTCGGTATGGCCAGCAACAGCCTGCGAAGCGTGAAGGTCAGCATGGCACGGCGACGCTCTCGGGTTCAGGGGGGGGGAAAGGGCGGGGGGGGGCCCCCGGGTGAGGGGGCGCCCCCCGTAAAAAATAAAATAAAATAAAACGGCAACAACCGGGCCC
>JANMJC010000289.1:0-4015 GCA_031371185.1 Paracoccaceae bacterium
CACGGGGGTCTGCCGTCGAAACACCCCCCGCCCCCCTCCCCTCCCCACGAGGGGGAGGGGAGGCGTTCGCGACCAAGAACGGCGCGCCAGCCTACCCCCGTTGCAGCTTTACCGGCTCGCTGCGCCCCAGGCGGATGAAATGCGCCATGAAAGGTTTGGCGGCGTCCTCGTCGCGGGTGGCGGCGTAGAGGCGGCGGGTCAGGTTGCCGGGGGCCAGCGGGCGGGTGATGTAGTCGGCGTTGGTCTTCACGTCGCGGATCACCCAGTCGGGCAGCACCGCAACCCCGCGGTTCGACCCCACCAGCATCAGGATCACCGCCGTCAGTTCCACCAGGCGGTGGGCGCGGGGTTCGACCTTGGCGGGGGTCAGAAGATCGGTGAACACGTCCAGCTTGTCGCGCGACACGGGATAGCTGATCAGGGTCTGGTCGCGGAAATCCGTCGCCTCGATCATCGGCTTGGCCGCGAGGGGGTTCTGGGCCGAGGCGACGAAGGTGGGCTGATAGTCGAACAGCGGGTTGAAGGTGATGCCTGCCAGAGGCTCGGGGTTGGAAGAGATCACCAGATCGACCTCTTCGCGCAGCAGGGCGGGAAAGCTGTCAAAGGCAAGTCCGGCCCGGATGTCGACATCGACCTCGGGCCAGGCGTGGCGGAACATTTCCAGCACCGCAAACAGCCAGTCAAAACAGGCGTGACACTGGATCGCGATGTGCAGCCGTCCGGTCTTGCCTGTGCGCAAAGACTGGAATTCCTCTTCCAGGGCGCTGATTTCGGGCAGGATACGGTCGGCCGTGCGCAACAACCGGATGCCCGCCGAGGACAGCGTCATCGGTTTGGACCGGCGCACGAACAACTCCATGCCCACCTGGTCCTCCAGCCCCGCGACCTGATGCGACAGGGCGGACTGGGTCATGTTCATCATCTCGGCCGCGCGGGCCAGCCCCCCGGCCTGATGAATGGCGCGGATCGTGCGCAGGTGGCGAAGTTCGATATACATGTGCCAAACCTCATGTTGATCTTGAATATTATGAATTGGATTCACGTTAGCGAAGCTGCGACAAAGGGGCAAGCGACAGGAGCGACCCATGACCCCGATGACCACCGGCCCGCGCATCTCATTCGAATTCTTCCCGCCGCAATCGCTGGACGCGTCGTTCCGGCTGTTTGAAACGGTGCAGGCGCTGGCGCCGATGGGGCCAGACTTCGTGTCGGTCACCTATGGCGCAGGCGGCGCCACCCGCAAGCTGACCCATGAGGCGGTGGGCACGATCCATCGCACCTATGGGCTGAACGTTGCGGCGCATCTGACCTGTGTGGATGCAAGCCGCGCAGAAACGCTGGAGATTGCAGCGGGTTACGCAGCGCAAGGCGTGCACGAAATCGTGGCGCTGCGCGGCGATGCCCCGCAGGGTGCGGGCCGCTTCACCCCCCATCCCGACGGCTTTGCCAGTTCGGTCGAACTGGTCGAGGCTTTGGCCGCCACCGGCAAGTTCAAGATCCGCGTCGGGGCCTATCCCGAACCGCATCCCGATGCCGCCGATGTCCATGCCGACGCCCTTTGGCTGAAGCGCAAGCTGGACGCCGGGGCCACCAGTGCCATCACCCAGTTCTTCTTTGACGCCGACACGTTTTTCCGGTTCCGCGACCTCTGCGCAAAGATCGGCATCACCGCGCCGATCATTCCGGGTATCCTGCCGATCCAGAGCTGGGCCGGGGCCAAGCGGTTCGCCCTGCGCTGCGGCACGCGGGTGCCGCCCAAGCTGGATGAGGCCTTTGCCACCGCCGCCCGCGACGGGCGCGAAGAGCTGCTGGCTTTGGCGCATTGCACGGCCCTGTGCGACAAATTGCTGCAAGGCGGCGTGCAGGACCTGCATTTTTACACCCTGAATCGCCCCGGCCTGACCCGCGAAGTGGTGCGGGCCCTGGGGATTGTCCCCGAAGTTCAACTTGAAAAGGTCGCGTGACGCCGTCGCTCCCTGACGCTTTGTCCCCTGTCATGTGACCTTGATTGCGCGCCTCCCCATCGGGGAGGCGCGTCTTTTCCGCAACGGTTCCCTCGTGAGGCGTTCCCACGCCGCACCCGGCAGGGTTCGGGTGCCCTGACCAGGGGTGGCCTGGCGGAAGGCGGAGCGCAAGCTGTCCGTGGCGCCGCAGGTTGACGGCCGGGTCTTGCAATTCGGATGAGGCAGTCCTTCAACGGCGGCCGGAAGCCGGGCAGACGCGGGCGGGTTGCGCGCGACCCGGGGGATGGCCCGGGGCCGGGGCTTTCGGGGAGCCCTTGGAGCAGGACCGCCAGCGCGGTGTCAGCCCCGGGGGGGGGGCGCTGTGGCAAGGTGCTTTCGGGCCTGGGCCCCCGATGCCGATCCGAAGCGCCCCGCCACGGCCCTTACGGTCATCCCCGTGACCGCATCCGGCGAGGGACCGGCGTGGCGGGCGGCGCGGTTCGGGCCCGGGCGACACTTCGGGTCGTCCCAAGGGCAGGGATCGGGGCAATGCCGCCGACGAACTTTCCGTCTTTTCTTTTCCTTGGGTCCGGATGCGGCTATGGTCGCGGTAAAACCGCAAGGAACGCCGCTCGTGATCCCCTCAGTCCTTTTGTTGAACGGCCCCAACCTGAACCTTCTGGGCCAGCGCCAGCCTGAAATCTATGGGGCGCAAACCCTGGCCGAGGTCGAGGCGACCTGTGCAGCCCTTGCCGGGCAGTTGGGTCTGAGCCTGACAGCGCAGCAATCCAACCATGAGGGCGCCTTGGTTGATCTGATCCAGGCCGCGCGCGGCAGCGCCGCGGCCATCGTGATCAACCCCGGGGCCTATTCGCATACTTCGGTGGCCATTCTGGACGCCCTGAACGCCTTTGAGGGCGTGGTGATCGAGGTTCATATCTCGAACATCCATCAGCGCGAGGCGTTCCGGCACCATTCCTTTGTCAGCGCGCGGGCCGACGGCGTGATCGCGGGCTGCGGCACGGATGGCTACCTTCTGGCGCTGCGCCGGGTGGCGAGCCTTCTGGGGGCCTGATCGGACAACGGGACGCCTTTGGGCCGGCCGGGGCCTCCGGCGGGGAATATTTGGGTCAAGATGAAAGCTGTTTTTCAGATCGCGCCGCAAGCCCGGCTCTGTTCGGGCGATCTGGGCGGGCTGCGGGCGGCTTTGGCGCGCGAGGGCCACCCGTTCCGCATCGGCGGGGCGGGGCCCTTGCAGGCGGGGCCGGGCGAGTTTGAGACCCTGACCTCGGGATCCTCGGGCCGCCCGCGCCACATCCGGCGGTCGATGGCGTCGTGGAGCCACAGCTTTGCCGTCAATGCCGGGCTGTTCGGTATCGGGCCGGGGGCAAGGGTGGCCGTGCTGGGGGCGATGGAGCAGTCACTGGCCCTGTACGGGGCGGTCGAGGCGCTGCATCTGGGGGCCGATCTGTGGGCGCTGGCCGACCTGCGCCCGGACCGGCAGCGGCGCGCCCTTGTTGAGGGCGCGGCACAGGTGCTGTATGCCACGCCGGCGCAACTGCGCCTCTTGGTCGAGGCGGGCGGCCCTGACATGCCCGCCCTGCGCGTGGTTCTGGTGGGCGGGTCCAAGCTGGACGCGGGTCTGCGCGCGGCCTTGGCCGTTGCGGCCCCCAAGGCAGCACTTCACGAATTCTACGGGGCGGCCGAGGCGAGTTTCATCACCCTTGCCGGTCCGGACGATCCGCCCATGTCCGTCGGGCGACCTTATCCGGGGGTTGAACTTCGCGCCCCCACGGAGGTGGCGGGCGAGATCTGGGTGCGCTCGCCCTATCTGTTCACCGCCTATGCCGGTGAGGATCCGGGAACGGCGCGCTGGCAGGACGGCTGGCTTTCACTGGGGGAGATGGGCCATCTGGAGGGCGGCTGTCTGTATCTGGCCGGACGGGCCGGGCGCATGGTGACGGTGGCCGATCACAATGTCTTTCCCGAAGCGATCGAGACCTTTCTGCTGGGCTTGGCGGGCGTGGAAAGGGCGGCGGACCTGCCGCGCCCGGACGCATTGCGCGGGTTGC
>JANMJC010000356.1:0-7712 GCA_031371185.1 Paracoccaceae bacterium
CAGCAACGACACCGCTTCCAGAATGTTGGTCTTGCCCGCCCCGTTCGGCCCTACAATTGCCACAGGCCGGCCGTCAAACGCGATCCGCACCGCCCTGTGGCTGCGAAAATGGCTCAGGACCAGCGATGCTATGGCAAGCCCACTCACCCCCAAGCCCTTTCATCTGTCCATAAATATTCCCACGGGGGTCCGGGGGTGTGAAACCCCCGGCGGCGGGTCACACGCGCATCGGCATCACGACGTAGACCGCACTCATGTCATTGCCCTCGCGCATCAGCGTCGGGTCGCCGGACGAGTTGAACAGGAACACTGCGTTTTCGCGGTCGACCTGACTTGCGATTTCCAGCAGATACTTGGCGTTGAACCCGATCTCCAGCCGCTCGTCGCCATAGGCCACGGCCAGCTCTTCCTCGGCCGCGCCGGAATCCGGCGCGTTCACCGACAGGACCAGCCGGTCTTCGTCCAGCGACAGTTTCACCGCGCGGCTGCGTTCGGACGACACGGTTGCGACGCGGTCCACGGCCTTGGCAAATTCGCTGGCGTCGACCTCCAGCCGCCGGGTGTTGCCGGTCGGGATCACGCGGGTGTAATCGGGGAAGGTGCCGTCGATCACCTTCGACGTCAGTTGAATCGCCGGCGTCGCAAAGCGCACCTTGGTTTCGCTGACCGACACCGCGATCATCGCCTCGTCATCGTCCAAGAGCTTGCGCAATTCGCCTACCGTCTTGCGCGGCACGATCACGCCCGGCATGCCCTGCGCGCCGTCCGGCAGGGGCGCGTCGATGCGCGCCAGACGGTGGCCATCGGTCGCCACACAGCGCAGCACAGGGCCATCCTCGCCGGTCGAGACGTGCATGTAGACGCCGTTCAGGTAATACCGCGTCTCTTCGGTTGAAATCGCAAATTTCGCCTTGTCGAACAGGCGGCGCAGCAGCGGGGCCTTGGCGCTGAAGTTCGAAGAATATTCCGACGAGGCCATCACCGGGAAATCTTCGCGCGGAAGGGTGGCAAGGCTGAAGGTTGACCGCCCGGCCATGATCGTCAGGCGCCCCGTCGTCGCATCTTCGCTCAGGCTGACCAGCGACCCGTCCGGCAGTTTGCGCACGATTTCATGCAGCATCACCGCCGAAACCGTGGTTGCCCCGGCGCGTTCCACCATGGCGGGGGCGCGGTCGACCACTTCGATGTCCAGATCGGTGGCGCGGAACGACACCTGCGCCCCCTCGGCCTCGATCAGCACATTGGCAAGGATCGGGATGGTGTTGCGCCGCTCCACCACCGACTGGGCCTGCGCCAGCGCCTTCAGCAGCGTTCCGCGTTCGATCGAAAGCTTCATCGTTTCATTCCTTTGAGTGCCCCGGCCAAGCCAAAGCCGGGGAAGCCGAAACTAGCGGTTTTCCACCGCAAGCCAAGCCTTTTCTGGGGTTCAGCCCTGCAACTGACGGCGCAAACGTTGCAAATCATCGCTCAACTGGCTGTCGGTCGCCATCAGTTCCTCGATCTTGCGGACACCGTGCATGATCGTGGTGTGATCGCGCCCGCCAAAGCGCCGTCCGATCTCGGGCAGCGACCGCGGCGTCAACTGTTTGGCCAGATACATCGCCACCTGGCGGGGCCGCGCGATGGTGCGCAGGCGCTTGGGCCCGATCATGTCGGACAGGCGGATGTTGTAATGCTCGGCCACCCTGCGCTGGATCTCTTCGATGGTCAGCTTGCGATCGCTGGCGCGCAGAATGTCGGCCAGACAATCCTGCGTCAGTTCCAGCGTGATTTCGCGACCCACCAGCGAGGCAAAGGCGAAAAGGCGCGTCAAGGCGCCTTCCAGAACCCGCACGTTGGTGGTGATCCGGTGGGCCAGAAATTCCAGAACCCCGGCGCTCAGGTCCAGCCCCTTGTATTGCTGGCGATAATACTCGGCCTTCTTCTGCAGGATCCCCAGACGCAGTTCATAGTCGGTCGGATGAAGATCCACCACCAGCCCGCATTGCAGACGCGACTGGATCCGCTCTTCCAGACCCTTGATCTCGCCCGGGGCGCGGTCGGCGGAAATCACGATCTGCTTGTTCTGGTCGACCAGCGCGTTGAAGGTGTGGAAAAACTCTTCCTGCGTGCTGTCCTTGCCGGCAATGAACTGCACGTCATCGACCATCAGCACATCGACCGAGCGGAAGATTTCCTTGAAGTCCATGATCTGTTGTTCGCGCAGGGCCTGCACGTCGCGGTACATGAACTGTTCCGCCGAAAGATACAGGACGCGCAGGTGCGGCTGGCGGGTCTGCAATTCATGGGCAATGGCATGCATCAGGTGGGTCTTGCCCAAGCCGACGCCGCCATACAGGAACAGCGGATTGAAGGTCACCGGGCCACCCTCGGCCACACGCCGCGCGGCGGCATGGGCCAGTTCGTTGGGCTTGCCGACAACAAAGCTGTCGAAAGTAAACCGCGCGTCCAGCGCGGCACCGGGCAGATCATCATCCGACGGAGCCGCCCGCAGCCGGATGGACCGCGCCGCAGGCCGCTGCGTGCCGGCCACGGCGGCAGCCGAGGTTGCCCGGATCGCGGGCGCGGAAACGGTGAACTCTACCCGCGAAACCTCGTGGCCATTCAGGTTCAGGTGCCCCAGAATCTGTTCGGAAAAATTGCGCTGCACCCAGTTGGCAAAGAAGTTCGTCGGCACGTCGAAATGGGCGACGCCCTGATCAACCGTTCGAAACCGCAGGGGCTCGATCCAGGTTGTGTAGTTGTTCTTGCCGACACGTCCGGCCAACTCTTCCTTGATCTTGCCCCAGGTCTCGTTCGTCATCATCCACTGCCACGCAGTCGGACGGGCCATGGGCCGGTCGCTGCTGTTCGAAGTTTCTTTGATCGGACCACTACGAAGCAGGAACACAACGATCAATCCGAGGCTGGCAAGACTGCCGCCTCAACCTGATCACATGGCACAAACAGCCCGGCACGAGCCGGATAAACCCCGCCGAAACGGGAACCTCTGCTGTCTGCGAACCATCGAACCGCGCTCAGCACCTTTTGACCTTGGCATTATGCTGGCAGCACTGCCCGGTCCGGTTTCTGGTCACGACCCGTCTTGTCCCCCTGGTCGACGTGAATCGCCTGCAGACGCTAGCAAGGCTTTGAGCACCCGCGCAACCGAACAACGTGCTTGACAGCGAATTGCCTTCGCGAATCCCCCGACACTTGCAAATCCGCCACGGCGGCCCGGTCAGGCTTTGACCAAAGCGCCAAACAAAAGGGGCACACCCTTGCGGATATGCCCCTGAAATCAGATGCTTGGCGGATATCAGACTTTGGCGACCGCTTTAACGCGCGACGCAAGCCGAGAGATTTTGCGCGAAACGGTGTTCTTGTGCAGAACGCCTTTGCTGACGCCGCGCATCAGTTCGGGTTGTGCGTTCTTCAACGCCTCGGCAGCGGCTGCCTGATCGCCCGAAGCGATGGCTTCCTCGACCTTGCGCAGGAAAGTGCGGATGCGCGAACGGCGGGCCTTGTTCACCGCATAGCGGGCTTCGGACTGGCGGGCGCGTTTCTTGGACTGTTCGGTATTTGCCATGGGCTTTCGTTTCCTTGGATCTTTAACAGTTGCATTTCGGTTGCACGTAAAGACCAAGGCCCCCGCCCAGAGTGAGGGGGTATGATTCTTGCCTTAAGCGGGCCCACGCGCATGTAATCGGGGCCTATAGGGGATATCTTTGCGAAAGGAAACCAGAATCAGCGGTCTTTGAAACCTGCCGGGCGCTTGGCCAGAAAGGCCTGCATGCCTTCCTTCTGGTCTTCGGTCGCAAAAAGCGCATGGAACAGCCGCCGTTCCGACAAGAGCCCTTCGCGCAGGGTGGTTTCAAAGGCGCGGTTGACCGATTCCTTCACCGCCTGCACGGCCACCGCCGATTTCGCGGCAATCGCCAGCGCCGCCTTGATCGCCTCGGCCAGAAGTTGGTCATCGGGCACGACGCGCGCCACAAGCCCGGCGCGCTCGGCCTCGGGCGCGCCCATCAGGCGGCCGGTCAGGTTCATCTCCATCGCCTTGGCCTTGCCCACGGCACGGGTCAGCCGCTGCGTTCCGCCCATGCCCGGAATAATGCCCAGACCCGCTTCGGGCTGACCAAAGCGCGCCGATTCCGCGGCGATGATGAAATCGCACATCATCGCCAGTTCGCAGCCCCCGCCCAACGCAAAGCCCGCCACCGCCGCGATGACCGGCTTGCGCAGGCGCGATATCGCCTCGGCCTCGGGGCCAAAGCTGTCCGACATGAAGGCATCCGCAAAGCTTTGACCGGCCATTTCGGCAATATCCGCGCCGGCCGCAAAGGCCTTTTCCGACCCGGTCAGGATGATCGCCCGCACGCCCGCATCGGCATCGGCGCCCTGCAAGGCGGCGGCCAACTCGCGCATCACCTGCCCGTTCAGCGCGTTCAGAACCGCCGGACGGTGCAGCCGGATCAGCAAGACACCGGTCGCGGGGGTTTCCAGAATCAGGGTTTCATAGGTCATGGGTCGGGCCTTTGAAGGGTTGGCAGGTCGGGCAATAGAAACTTGAGCGTCCCGATTGAACGATTCTTCCGATGGTCGAAGCGCAACCGGGTGTCGAGCAGGGGTCGCCCTGCCGATCATAAACCTGAAAGCGGTGCTGGAAATAGCCCAACTCGCCATCGGCCTGCCGGTAATCGCGCAACGAAGACCCCCCGGCGGCAATCGCTTCGGACAGAACCTCGCGGATCAGCGGTACCAGACGCGCCACTTCGGCGGGGGTCAGATCGCCCGCCAGACGTGCGGGATGCAGGCCCGCGCGGAACAGGACTTCGCAGACATAGATGTTGCCAAGGCCCGCGATGTTGCGCTGGTCCAGAAGGGCCGATTTGATCGGTGTGCGCCGCCCCGCCAGACGCGCGGCCAGATGGGTTTCGTCAAAGACGTTGCCCAGAGGTTCGGGCCCCAGACCGGCCAGCAGGGGGTGCGCCTCGGCCCCCGCCGTCGCCATCAGGTCCATCGCCCCGAACCGCCGCGCGTCGTTGAAGGTCACCCGCGCCCCGCTGTCCAAGTGCAACACCACATGGTCGTGCTTTTGCGGCGCGGGGTGGTCGTGATGAAATTCGCCCAACATCTGACCCGAAATCAGCATCCGCCCCGACATGCCCAGATGGATCAGCAGGGTTTCATCCGTGGACAGGTCAGCCAGAATATACTTTGACCGCCGCCGCAGCCCCAGAACGCTGGCCCCGGTCAACCGCTCGGCCATGCGGGGCGGAAAGGCAAAGCGCAGATCGGCGCGGTTCACCTCGGCCCGCGCGATCACGCGGCCCTGCATCACGGGCAAAAGGCCCTGCCGCACGGTTTCCACTTCGGGCAGTTCGGGCATGTGACTTTTCCGCAGGTTGAGGCCGCGGGACCTTATGCCTATAAGGTGAGGCCACAGCAAGGACGGCAAGCCAAGATGACCGACAAGACCACGACCCATTTCGGCTTTCAGACCGTGCCGGAAGGCGACAAGGCCGGGTTGGTGCACGGCGTCTTTACCCGCGTGGCCAGCAGATACGATGTTATGAATGACCTGATGTCGATGGGCATTCACCGGGTCTGGAAAGAGGCCATGATGGATTGGCTGGCCCCGCGCCCCGGGCAGCGCCTGCTGGACGTGGCGGGCGGCACCGGCGACGTGGCGTTCCGGTTCGTGAACCGCGCGCCCACCGCCAGTGCCGTGGTCTGCGACATGACCGAGCAGATGCTGGTCGAGGGGCGCAAGCGGGCCGACGCCGAACGTCTGGCCGCAGCGCTGGACTGGGTCGTTGGCGACGCCATGGCGCTGCCCTTTGCCGACAATTCCTTTGACGTCTACACCATCAGCTTTGGTATCAGGAACGTCACGCGCATCGCCGACGCCCTGCGCGAAGCCTACCGCGTTCTGCGTCCCGGCGGTCGTCTGATGGTGCTGGAGTTCAGCCAGATCCCCAATGACCTGATGCAAAAGGCCTATGATCTGTATTCGTTCAATGTCATTCCGGCCCTGGGTCAGATCGTGGCGGGCGACCGGGACAGCTATCAATATCTGGTGGAATCGATCCGCAGGTTTCCCGATCAGGAAAGCTTTGCCGCGATGATCCGCGCGGCGGGCTTCGGGCAGGTGAAATACCGCAACCTGACCATGGGCATCGCGGCGCTTCATTCGGGCTGGAAGGTGTAATGCGCGGTCCGCACAATTTCTGGCGCCTGATCCGCACCGGGGCCACCTTTGCGCGCACCGGCGCCCTGTCGGTCGTGCTGGAGGCGGTTGACGCCCCGCCGCGCCTGCGCTTTGCGATCTGGGCGATCAGCTGGCCGTCAAGGGCCCTTGGACTGCGCGGCGATCCGGCCCTGCCGCCCCTGACCCGGGCGCTGACCGCCCTTGGCCCGGCCTATATCAAGTTCGGCCAGATCCTGTCGACACGGCCTGACATCGTGGGCGATGTTCTGGCCGAACAGTTGAAATACCTTCAGGACAAGCTGCCGCCATTTCCGATGGAGCAAGCCCGGGCGATGATCGAAGCCGAATTTGGCACCCCGGTCGAGGCCCTGTTTGCCGAGTTTTCCGACCCCGTCGCGGCGGCTTCCATCGCCCAGGTCCACCGCGCCCGCGTCCTGGAAACCGGGCGGGACGTGGCGGTCAAGGTGCTGCGCCCGGGCATCGAACGCGCCTTTCGCCGGGATATCGACGCCTTCTACCTTGCCGCCGAGGTGATCGAACTTCTGGCCCCGTTCTCGCGCCGTCTGCGCCCGGTTGACATCGTCGCGCATTTCGAAGGCGTGGTAATGGGAGAGCTGGACCTGCGGCTGGAAAGCTCTGCCGCCAGCGAGTTTGCCGCCAACACCAAGGGCGATGCGGGCTTTCAGGTGCCGCAGCCGATCTGGTCCCTGTCGGGCCGCAACGTGATGACGCTGGATTGGGCCGAAGGTCTGTCGCTGGCCGACACGGCAGCACTGGACTTGGCCGGGCATGACCGCCCCCGTCTGGCCAAACGGGTGCTGGAACTGTTCCTCAGCCATGCCCTGCGCGACGGGCTGTTTCACGGCGACATGCATCAGGGCAATCTGAAGGTGGCCGCAAATGGCGACATCATCGCCTATGATTTCGGCATCATGGGGCGGATCGACGAATACACCCGCCGCGTCTATGCCGAGATCCTGATGGGCTTCATCCGTCGCGATTATCGCCGGGTGGCGGAGGTGCATTTCGAAGCGGGCTACGTGCCGCCCGACCGTGATATCGACGATTTCAGCCGGGCCCTGCGCGCGGTGGGCGAGCCGATTTTCGGCATGGAGGCGAACCGCGTGTCGATGGCGCGGCTCTTGTCGTTCCTGTTCGAGGTGACCGAGAAATTCGGCATGGAAACCCGCACCGAGCTGATCCTTTTGCAACGCACCATGGTCGTCGTCGAAGGGGTGGCACGCGAGTTGGACAGCCAGATCAACATCTGGTCCACAGCACAGCCGGTTGTCGAAACCTATATCGCGCGCAACATGGGCCCGGTGGCCACCCTGCGCGATCTCGCCCGCACCGCGCGCGTCCTGTCGCGCTTTGGTCCGCGCCTGCCGCAACTGGTCGAGGCGGCCCTGGTCCGTCAGGCCACCCCGGTGCAGATACCCTCGGTGCGCACCCGTCCGCGTCGGCGCATTGGCCGGGAGGACGGTTCCGCGTCTACGGGGTAACCCCCTCCGGCGGGGCG
>JANMJC010000384.1:0-1609 GCA_031371185.1 Paracoccaceae bacterium
GGCTCGCTGTGGTTCGCGCCCAACCGCCTGCTGGAATTTACCCGTGCGGGCCGCGCGATGAACGGCGTCTACGTGCCCTACTGGACCTTCGATGCCGACACCCGGTCGCGTTACAGCGGGGCCAAGGGCGTGCATTATTACCAAACCCGCACCGTGACGGTCAACGTCAACGGGCGCAACGAACAGCGACAGGAACAGGTGCAAAAGACCCGCTGGTATCCCGCCTCCGGCACCGTGGCCCGCCGCTTTGACGATGTGCTGGTGATCGCCTCGACCAGCCTGCCAACCCATCTGGGCGACGGGCTGGAGCCTTGGGACCTGTCCGCCCTTCAACCCTATAGCCCCGACTATCTGGCTGGCATGCAGGCCGAGGGGTACACCGTCGCCCTGGCCGATGGTCACCAGGTCGGGCGCGGCAAGATGGAGACTGTGATCTACAACGACGTCCGGCAGGATATCGGCGGCGATGTGCAGCGCGTCGACAACGTCGACACCGACTACCGCGACGAGACGTTCAAGCACGTGCTGTTGCCGGTCTGGATGGCGGCCTACAAATACGGCGGCAAAAGCTATCGCTTTCTGGTCAACGGCCAGACGGGCGAGGTGCAGGGCGAACGGCCATGGTCGGTGTGGAAGATCACCTTCGCCGTGATTGCTGCCCTGATCGTCGCAGGCATCGCCGCCTATTTCTACCAGCAGGCGAACTACCGATAGCATCCCAAAGGCCCCCGCTGGTTGACTTCCCGGCGCCCGATAGCCATAGCCCGACCAAACGGAGGCCCCATGCGCATTCTAGACCACGCCCGCATTCCCGAACTCCCCAACCCCTATTTCGGCAAGGTGCGCGATTGCTACGATCTGCCCGATGGCACCCGCATCCTGATCTCCTCCGACCGCATCTCGGCCTTTGACCGCATCCTGACGGCAATCCCCTTCAAGGGGCAGGTCCTGACCCAGATGGCGCGCTACTGGTTCGACCGCACCGCCGACATCGCCGCCAACCATGTGATTTCCTACCCCGACCCCAACGTGGTGATCGGCAAGCGCGTCACCATCCTGCCGGTGGAGATTGTGGTGCGGGGCTATCTCGCGGGTACCACCTCGACCTCGGTCCTGACGCAGTACCGCAAGGGCGCGCGGCAGATGTATGGCCACACCCTGCCCGACGGGCTGCGCGACAATCAGGTCCTGCCCCATGCGATCATCACGCCAACTTCCAAGGCGTTCGACGGCGGCCATGACGAACCCCTGACCGCCGCACAGTGGGACGAGGTTTCTGCCAAGTCCCTGGCGCTGTTCGCCCGTGGTCAGACGCTCGCCGCCGAACGCGGCCTGATCCTGGTCGATACTAAATACGAGTTCGGGCTGGATTCCAGCGGCCAGATCCTGCTGGCCGACGAAATCCACACCCCCGACAGCAGCCGCTACTGGCTGTCCTCGGGCTATGACGCGGCGTTCGCCAGCGGCACCCGCCCCCCCAGCTTTGACATGGACGTCATCCGCGCCTGGGTCGTGGCGCGCTGCGACCCGTACAAGGACCCGATCCCCGAAATCCCGGCGCAGATGATCGAGGCCACCTCGAAAGCCTATATCGAGGCGTATGAGGCGG
>JANMJC010000431.1:0-11916 GCA_031371185.1 Paracoccaceae bacterium
TACAGCTATACCATCGGCACGGGCGGCCCGGCGGTCATCAGTCTGTTGCGCCAAACCCTGGTGCCGCGCCTGATCGGGCGCGAGGCCGAAGAGATCGAAGCGATCTGGCGCGATCTGCTGTTTGTCACCCATGCCACGGCGGTGGGGGCGATCACCTCGCTGGCTCTGGCGGCGATCGACACCGCCCTGTGGGACTTGCGTTGCAGACGCGCGGGCCTGCCCCTGTGGCGGATGGCGGGCGGGGCCAAGCCCTTTATCCCGCTTTATTCAACCGAAGGCGGCTGGCTGCATGTCGAACCCTCGGCCCTGGTCGAGGATGCGATCCGCGTCAAGGAGCAGGGATTTGCCGGATCAAAGGTCAAGGTCGGCAAGCCCCATCTGGCCCAGGACCGCGCGAGGCTGTCGGCGGTGCGTGCCGCCGTGGGCGATGATTTCCGCCTGATGGTCGATGCCAATCAGGCCTTTGCCTATCACGAGGCGTTGTTGCGTTCGCACATGCTGGCCGATGTCGGCATCACCTGGTTCGAAGAACCCATGCCCGCCGATGATCTGACCGGCCACGCCCGGCTTTCCGCACAAAGCCGGGTGCCGATTGCGGTGGGCGAAAGCCTGTATTCCCCCGGCCAGTTCGCCGATTACCTGAGCGCCGGAGCCTGCGGCATCGTGCAGGTCGATGTCGCCCGCGTGGGCGGCATCACCCCCTGGCTGAAAGTCGCGCATATGGCCGAGGCGATGAACATTGCCGTCTGTCCGCATTTCCTGATGGAGTTGCACGTCAGTCTGGTCTGCGCCATCCCCAACAGCTGGATGCTGGAATACATCCCGCAGCTGGACGCGATCACGACCTCTCGGCTGGACATCCGCGCCGGGCTGGCCCGTCCGCCCGAGGCGGCGGGATCGGGGATCGCCTGGGACCATGCGGCAATCGGGGCGCAGACAATCTCGGGCAGCCATTCTGTCCACAGCAATTCCGAATAGGGGGGGGTAAGGGATGCAACGCATGGGCATGGTGATCGGGCTGAAACCCGACAAGATCGAGGTCTACAAACGACTGCATGCCGCCGTCTGGCCGGAAATCCTGGCAAGGATCAGCGCCTGCAACATCACAAACTATTCGATCTTTCTGCGCGAGCCCGAGAACCTGCTGTTCGGCTACTGGGAATACCTTGGCACCGACTTTGCGGCCGACGCGGCCAGAATGGCCGACGATCCGAAAACCCGGGAATGGTGGGCGGTCTGCATGCCCTGTCAGGACCCCCTTGCAACCCGCAAGGACGGCGAATGGTGGTCGATGATGGAAGAGGTGTTTCACCATGACTGATCTCTTGGCTGCGATGCAGGGTTGCTACACCTCGGTCGTGCATGACGTCTTGCGCGCCCTGGGGCGGCGCAACTTCACCCTGCCGCAGCGCCTTCGCCCGCTGAACCCCGAAGGCGTGCTGACCGGACCCGCCTTCACCATCGAAGGCCGGATGGACGAGACGGCGGGGGCGCATGAAACCCTGCTGGCCTGGACCGGGCTGCTGTCGCAGGCGCCGGCGGGCCATGTCTGGGCGAGCCAGCCGCACAACCACATCGTGGCGCAAATGGGTGAATTGTCGGCAGAAACCCTGCACCGCAAGGGCGTTCTGGGCTGTGTCACCGATGGCGGCCTGCGCGATACCAACTTCATCCTGCGCCTTGGCTTTCCCTGCTGGGGGGCCTTTCATACGCCGCGCGATGTGGTCGGCTGCTGGCTGCCCACCGCCACCGATGTGCCGATCCTGATCGACGATGTGCTGATCCGTCCGGGCGACTGGCTGCATGGCGACCGTGATGGCATGGTCTGCATTCCGGCGGAAATCCTGCCCGAGGTGGCCGAGAAATCTGGGGCCGCCATGGCCACCGAAAACCTGGTCCGCCGCGCCATTCTTGACGGGACGGACCCCCGGACCGCCTATCTGACACACGGAAAATTCTGATGCAGACCGACCCGCGCCTTCTGCTTCTGTCGCCCGGCGACAGCGTCTATGTCCTGCGCGGCCAGATTGCCGCCGGAGAGGCCGTGATGGTCGCAGGTTCTGTCGTGACCTTTCCCCGGGCCCTTGGTCTGGGCCACAAGATCGCCCGGCTTGCCGTGGCCAAGGGCGACAGGGTTATCAAATATGGCGCGCCGATCGGGCGGGCCAGCCAGACGATTGCGCCGGGCGACCATGTGCATCTGCACAACCTTGCCTCGGATTACACCCCGACCTATGCTTTGAACAAAGGTGACGCATGAGAGGCTGGCTTCGCTCTGACGGACGCAAGGGCATCCGCAATGTGGTGGCGGTCGCCTATCTGGTGGAATGCGCCCACCACGTCGCGCGCGAGGTGGCGGGTCAGGACCGCGAGAACGCCCATGTGATCGGCTTTCCGGGCTGTTTTCCCAACGCCTATGCGCAAAAGATGATGGAGCGGCTGTGCACGCACCCGAATGTGGGCGCGGTGCTGCTGGTCAGCCTGGGCTGCGAAAGCTTCAATCGTCATCAGGTGGAAACCGTCGTCAAGGCGACCGGCCGCCCGGTCAAGGTTCTGGTGATCCAGAATTCCGGCGGCACAAGATCGACCATCGCCGCCGGACGGGCCTGGGTGGCCGAACAGGTGGCGGCTTTGGCCGCCGCACCGACGGTGCCGATGTCCGTTTCCGACCTGATCGTCGGAACGGTCTGCGGCGGGTCGGACGGCACATCGGGCATGACCGGAAACCCCGCGGCAGGCATTGCCTTTGACAAGCTGGTGGCGGCCGGGGCCGCCTGCATCTTCGAGGAAACCGGCGAGTTGATCGGCTGCGAGGCGATCATGGAACAGCGCGCCGCGACGCCCGCGCTGGCGGTCGAACTGCGCGCTTCGGTCGAAAAGGCCGCGCGCTATTACGAAACGCTGGGCTTTGGCAGCTTTGCCAGTGGCAATGCCGATGGCGGGCTGACCACGATCGAGGAAAAGTCGCTGGGGGCCTATATGAAATCCGGCCAGTCGGTGATTTCCGGCCTGATCAAACCCGGCGACATCCCCCCGAAGGGCGGGTTGTACCTGATGGATGTGGTGCCGGACGGCGAAGTGCGCTTTGGTTTTCCCAACATTTCCGACAATGCCGAGATCGTCGAGATGATGGCCTCGGGCGCGCATTGCACGCTTTTTGTCACCGGGCGCGGGTCGGTGGTGGGATCGGCCCTTGCCCCGGTGATCAAGATCGCCGCCAATCCGCACATGTACGCGCGATTGTCCGAGGATATGGATATTAACGCCGGCCGCGTGCTGGAGGGTGCCGCAACGCTGGAGGAGGTCGGGCAAGAGATCTTCGACCTTGTCATCCGCCTTGCATCGGGCGCGCGCAGCAAATCCGAAGAACTTGGGCATCAGGAATTCATCCTGACCTACAAGAGTTTTGAACCGATCGGCCCGGCATGTCTGCCGGTGTGAAGGAGAGAAGATGGGACGTCTGAACGGAAAACATGCGCTGGTGACGGCGGCAGGGCAAGGTATTGGCCGGGCTTCGGCCCTGGCGATGGCACGCGAGGGGGCGCAGGTGATTGCCACCGATGTCAACGCGGCGGCCTTGGCAGAACTGGCGGCGGCGGGCCTGCAAACCCGGCATCTGGACGTGCGCAACCCCGGCTCGATTGCCGAGGCGGTTGAAGCGGCGGGCAAGCTGGATGTGCTGTTCAATTGCGCGGGCTTTGTCGCCGCAGGCACCATTCTGGACTGTGACGAGGATCAGTGGGCGTTCAGCATGGATCTGAACATGACGGCGATGTACCGGATGTGCCGCGCCTTTCTGCCCGGCATGATAGAGGGTGGCGGCGGGTCGATCATCAACATGGCTTCGGTCGCGGGAACGGTCATCGCCGCCCCCAACCGCTTTGTCTACGGTGCCACCAAGGCCGGGGTGATCGGTCTGACAAAGTCCATCGCGGCCGATTTCATCTCACACGGGATCCGCGCCAATGCGATCTGCCCCGGCACGGTGGACAGCCCGTCGCTGGAACAACGCCTGCGCGACACCGGCGATTACGAGGCTGCCCGCAAGGCCTTCATCGCACGCCAGCCGATCGGCCGGATCGGGCAACCAGAGGAAATCGCGGCTCTTGTGGTCTATCTGGCCAGTGACGAAAGCGCCTACACCACCGGGGTCGCCCATGTGATTGACGGCGGTTGGGCAAACACCTGAGGAGGCGACCGCGAAACGTCTGCGAAACGGTTCCCCCGGGGGGGGCCGAAAAGCCGCAGCATTCCCCCGGGGAATGCGTGAAACCGGCCCAAAGCGTCGCGCCGTGATCGCAGACCCAAAGTGACAACCAAGCGCCAAAGGAGGACGGACATGGATTTCATCGACACCCATCTGCATCTGATCTACCGCGAAAAGCTGGGATATGGCTGGACATCCGGCATTCCGGCTTTGGCCACCGGCGATTTCACCTTGGCCGAATACACCGCCCTGACGGCCGGATGCGGGATCGCCGGGGCGGTTTTCATGGAGACCGGCGTCGATGACGGCGACTACAGGGCCGAGGCGCGGATGGTTGCACCGCTGGTCGCCGAAGGCCGTCTTCTGGGCCAGATCGCGTCCTGCCGCCCCGAAGAATACGCCGGTTTCGACGATTGGCTGGATGAATGCGAGGGCCTGAATGTCCGGGGTTTTCGCCGCATCCTGCATACGATGCCGGACGAACTGTCGCAGGCCCCGACCTTTCGGCACAATCTGACAAGGATCGGCGCGCGCGGCTGGGCTTTTGACATCTGCGTTCTGGCGCGCCAGCTTCCGGTTGCCGCAGACCTGGCGCGGGCCTGCGCCGACCAGCCGCTTGTGCTGGATCACTGCGGCGTCCCCGATATCGCGGGCAACGGTTTTGAGTCCTGGGCCGCCGGGATCACCGCGCTTGCCGCCCTGCCCCATGTCAACGTGAAACTGTCCGGCATCTCGGCCTATTGCGCGGCGGGCACTGCCAGTCAGATCACGCTGCAGCCTTGGGTGGACCATGTCCTTGACCGCTTTGGCCCCGACCGGACCTTGTGGGGCGGCGATTGGCCGGTGGTCAATCTGGGCGCGGGTCTGGCCGACTGGATCACGATGTCGCGCGCCTTGCTGTCGGGTCTGACGGCGGCGGAACAGACGCAGGTTGCCTCTGGCACCGCCCGCAGGGTCTATCGGCTGGCCTGAGTTGCCCGCATCGCGCAGGGGCCGGGGCATCTTAGCCCACCGCCCCGCCCGGTGTCGGGGGCCCCGCCAATCGGCTTGCAGGCATTTTTGGTGGTCAGGCCGGGGACCGGTCTATTGGCGGACACGCTCGCTTCGCGGGTCGTAAAGCGGCGCGATAGACGCGATCGCGGCAAAGCGCCGGTCGGCGATTTCGATTTCGAAGAAATGACCAAGCAGGAAGTCGGCCGTAATTCCCGCGTCATGTTCAATGACGCCCAGGCCTACCGACGCCCCCAGGGTCGGGCCGAACGCGCCGGCGCGGATATACCCGACATAGGTTCCGTCGCACAGGATCGGTTCATTGCCAATCAAGAGAGGGCTTGGGTCGCGCAGCAGAAATTGCACCAGGCGCCGCTTCGGCGGACCAGAAGCCTTCTGCGCCAGCAGGGCCGCCCGGCCGATGAAATCCGGTTTGGTGAAATCCACCACAAAGCCAAGGCCGGCCTGCAAGGGGGTGTCGGTATTGTCGATGTCGACGCCGAAATCGCGGTAGCCCTTTTCCAGGCGCAGCGAGTCCAGCGCCATCAGACCGCAATGCACCGGATCGACCCCCGCCGCGCGAAAGCCGTCGAGAAGCGCGTCATGGGCCGCGTGGGAATATTCGACCGGGATATACATCTCGTATCCCAGTTCGCCCATATAGGTCACCCGCACGACCCGGGCCGGAACCGGGCCGATGTCCAGAAACCGGCTGGCACGAAAGGGCAGGATCGCGGTGGAAAGATCGGCGCCGGTGACCGCTTGCAGGATATCGCGCGACCGGGGGCCTTGCAGCGACAGGATCGTGTAGGCAGAGGTCACGTCGGTCACGCTGCAATGCTCGTCCGGGCGGGTCTGGCGACGCAGCCATGCCGCCGTCATGCTTTGCAGAATGTCCCCGGTGATCAGCAGGAATTCGTCATCGCCCGTGCGGGTAATGGTCAGGTCCGAGATGATGCCCCCCTGATGGTTCAGCCACTGGGTGTAGACGTTGGTGCCCAGGGGCACGTCGATCGTGTTGGCGCTGACGCGGTTTAGGACCGCCATCGCATCCCGGCCCTGCACCACGACCTTGCCCATGAAACTCTTGTCGAACAGGCCCGCCGCTGTTCGGGTGGCGTGATGTTCCCGCGCAGACAACGCGTGCCACGGTTGCCTTGCATAGCTGTGGTCGACCGCCGGCGAAGGCGCGTCGGGCGAAAACCAATAGGGCATTTCCCATCCGGAAAGGTCGTGGAAATAGGCCCCCATCGCCACATAGCGGTCATGCAGGGCCAACCGGCGCATCCCGCGCGCCGAGGTGTGGTGGAAGTTGGGCAGCGGACCGTCGGTAAATGTATAGCTCAGCGCCTTGGGGATGCGCGCGCCAAGGAAGGTTTTCGTCGCTTCATGCGGGCGGGTGCGCGCGATGTCCAGCGCGGTGATGTCCTGGGTCGAGGCCCCCGTGGTCAGAAGCTCGGCCAGGATCGACCCCACCCCGCCCGCCGACAGGATCCCCAGTGAATTCAGGCCCGTCGCAAGAAACAACCCGTCTACTTCGGGGCTTTCCCCGATCAGATAGGATCCGTCCGGGGTGAAACTTTCGGGGCCGCAGAAGAATGTCTTGATCCCGGCGGTCTTCATCACCGGATAGCGATCAAAGGCGCGCTCCAGAAAGGGGGTCATCCGGTCCCAGTCGGGCGGCAGGGTTGAAAAGCTGGCATCCTCGGGGATGCCTTTCAGATTCCAGGGTGCCCCGTCCGGCTCGAACAGGCCGAACAGCATTCCGCCGCCTTCTTCACGGACGTAAGTGTAGGTGTCAGGGTCTTCGATCACGGGCATGTCGGGGTGCATCCCTGCCAGAGGTTCCGTCAGAAGATAGTAATGCTCGGCGGCCTGCAGGGGTACGGGAACCCCGATCCTGGCCCCAAGCTGGCGTGACCACATGCCGGCCGCCAGTACCACCTGCTCGGCCATTATGGTGCCTTGGGCGGTCACGACTCCGGCAATGCGCGGCCCTTTCCGGACAAAGTCCGTCACCGCAACGCCTTCGAAAAACGCCGCGCCCGTCATTCGCGCCCCGGCGGCAAGCGCCATGGTCACGTCCACCGGATTTGCGCGGCCATCTGTCGGGGTCCAGAAGCCCGACAGCACCCCGTTGGTCTCGATCAGGGGAAACTTGTCGCGGATTTCGGCGGGCGAAATCTCGAAACGGTCCAGCCCATGCGCGCGGACAAAATTCGCCTCGCGCCGCATGACCTCGCGGCGGGTTTCATCGCAGGCCAGATGGATGTGGCCGCATTGGCGAAAGCCGGTCGACAGCCCGGTTTCCGCAAGCAGGTCGATGTAGAGTTGCCGCGAGTATTGCTGGATCCAGACCAGGGTTTCCGACGACATGCCTGCCGATGCAATCAGTCCGGCCGCATGCCAGGTGGTGCCCGATGTCAGCTTGTCGCGTTCAAGAACCACAACGTCCCGGACGCCCATCTTGCCAAGATGATATGCGATGGACACGCCGATCACGCCGCCCCCGATGATGACGACGCGCGCGTGGGTTGGCAAGTTTGTCGGCATTGCAGTCCCCTATCTTCGTTCTGATGAATTGCGGTGTTTGAGGGGCCAGGCATCGGCGGGATTGGTGGCGGTTCCGGTTGTTTCGCTATCATGGTTGTGCAATCGTATGCAAACGGGATTCGTCGCAACAGGGCGCAGCGGGCTTTCCAACGTGACCTGCGGTCGTGCCAGAAAGGGTTTCCGCAGGGCAGCCGGATAGACTGTGTGGCGCACATCGTTGCGATCACGCCCTTGGCCCGCTGGCCCTTGACCGATCCGGCGCGCCGGGCTTGGATGGGGGCGAAGGTCAAGCCGGGGCGGCTTGCCAGGGTCGACAATCAAGGGCGCGCAATTCTTCTGCTCGCTTCCGAAGCGGGCGCGGTGGTAACAAGGAAGTCAGTGCTGATTGAAGGGGCCTGGACAACGGGATGAACGAAAAAGTCACCTCACTGGAAGTCGCGCGCCTTGCCGGCGTCAGTCAGTCTGCGGTCAGCCGGGTGTTTTCCGGGGCATCCGCTTCGAAGACCACGGTTGCCAAGGTGCGCGCGGCCGCACTGGACCTTGGGTATCGGCCGAACCCCTTGGCCCGGGCGATGATCACCGGCAAAAGCCGGATCATCGGGCTGGTCGTGGCCTATCTGGACAATCAGTTCTACCCGATGGCGCTGGAACGGCTTTCGGCGGCCTTGCAGGAAAAAGGCTATCACATGCTGGTTTTCCTTGCCTCCAACTCGGCGCAGGACATCGAAAAGGTGATGCAGGAATTGCTGGACTACCAGCTTGACGGCATCATCACCGCCTCGGTGGCAATGTCGAACGACCTGACGGCGCGCTGTGCGGCCGAGGGGATTCCGGTGGTGATGTTCAACCGGGGGCAGGATGGCAGCGGAGTATCGTCGGTGACCTCGGCCAATGTGACGGGCGGGCGACGGGTGGCCGATTTTCTTCTGGCAGGCGGCCACCGCCGCATCGCCCATATCGCGGGATGGCAGGGGTCCTCGACCGGCCGTGATCGGCAGACCGGGTTTCTGCAAGGCCTTTCGGCAGCAGGGGCGGCTGTGGCTGGGCTGGTCGACGGCATGTACAATCGTGACACTGCCGCGCAGGCCGCCGTGCACCTGATGGCGCAACCCTTTCCGCCGGACGCGATCTTTGTCGGCAACGACCATATGGCCTTTGCCGTCATGGACCAGTTGCGCGCGATCGGCCTGTCCGTCCCCGCCGATGTCTCGGTGGTGGGATATGACGACGTGCCGCTTGCGTCGTGGGGCGCCTATGATCTGACGACAATTCGCCAGCCTGTGAACCGGATGGTCGAGGCAACGGTCGACACCCTTCTTGCGCAGATCGAAGACCCGCAGCGCGCCGCCCAGAGGATCGAGATCGACGGGCCGCTGATGGTGCGCGGCTCGGCCCGCATTCCCAAGGGCCATGCCCGCTGAAGGTATTTAAACGACGTTCCAAGACGTCGCGGGCTTCGCGCCTGCGGTGCCCGTGTGCCGGTTCCGGACCGGCCTTCGCCAAGGGAATGGATTGGCGGTGTCACCGACCCCTCGCCCCCCAATGCGGTGATTGTCCCGACGACTCGCGGGCCGCCTGTCCAGATGTTGCCTTCAAATTCCTTGCACCCCTGGCCGCGACGAACCGCTACGATCCTGAGTGACCCCGACGTCATCCCGTGGGGCTGCCTCCCTTTGGCCCCGGTTTTGCATACGTTTGCGAAATCTCTTGTCATGCCACCCTGTTTCGGTAACGATGCGTGAAAAAGCTTCTGGGAGCAGACGGTCATGGCTGATATCGAGCTTCGCGGCGTGACGAAACGGTGGGGCAGTTTCACCGGTGTCCAGAATCTTGACCTTCACATCCGGGACAAGGAGTTTCTGGTGCTGCTTGGCCCCTCGGGCTGTGGCAAAACCACGACGATGCGGATGATCGCAGGGCTGGAGGATGCGTCTTCGGGCACGATCCTGATCGGGGGCAAGCCGGTCAACGGGCTGGACCCGAAGGACCGCG
Source organism: Paracoccaceae bacterium (assembly GCA_031371185.1). Lineage (GTDB taxonomy): Bacteria > Pseudomonadota > Alphaproteobacteria > Rhodobacterales > Rhodobacteraceae > CAIYZT01. The sequence goes on from JANMJC010000431.1 coordinate 9,743, forward strand.
ACGTTGCGATGGTGTTCCAAAGCTATGCCTTGTATCCGAACCTGTCCGTCTATGAAAACATCCGCTTTCCCTTGCGCGTGCGGCGTATTCCGCAAGGCGAACATGATGCGCGGGTCCGCCGCGCGGCGGACATGGTCGAACTGGGCGATCTGCTGGATCGTCGCCCCGCGGCGTTGTCGGGCGGGCAGCGGCAGCGCGTGGCCCTGGCGCGGGCGATCGTGCGCCAACCTTCGGTTTTCCTGATGGACGAGCCGCTGTCGAACCTGGACGCCAAATTGCGGGTCTCGACACGCGCGCAGATCAAGAACCTCAGCCACGAACTTCAGGTCACCACGATCTACGTCACCCATGACCAGATCGAGGCGATGACGCTGGCCGACCGCGTCGTGGTCATGAAAAACGGCGTTGTCCAGCAACTGGGCACACCGACCGAAATCTATGACCGCCCGGCCAATACCTTCGTTGCAGGCTTTATCGGCAACCCGGCGATGAACCTGCTGTCGGGGGCGCTGTCTGGCGGCGTATTCGTGGGGGACAATGTGCGCATCGCCGGTCTGGCAGGACCTGACGGGCCGGTCACCCTGGGCTTTCGCGCGGAGGATGCAGCCCTTGCCGAGACCGGAGAGATCACCGCACCGGCCTACACCACCGAACTTCTGGGCGATGCCACGATGGTTACCGTGCGGGCGGGCGGCGCGCTGGTTGCGGTCAAGGCCCACAAGGACATCCGCACCCAGATCGGGCAGGTGGTGTCGATCCGCGTGCCGACCGCCATCTGCCAGCTTTTCCATCCTGAAACCGGCATCCGCATCAGCGCGCCGTGACCCTGCCCCGGTTCTGACTGCGTCATACCGTTGCTGAACCCAGTTTTTTTGCAACCGCCAGAGGTCGTGAAGTGCCATGCAGGGTCAGGATCTTCAGTTCGGCCGGGTGACCCGGGCCCCGCTGCCGGGTTCCGGCCCCGCACAGACCTTCGCAGCAACTCAACCGAACGGAGGCCAGAAATGACCAAGGACAGCACCGATATCCGCACCGACTGGGCAAATGTCGACCCCGCCGACCATGTTCGCCGGTCTGCCGCAACCTACCGGGTGGTGAAGGACATGGAGGATGCGTTGGGGCGCGCCTCGGACCGGACACAGGATCACTTCACCGCGGATTTCCTTTGGCGCGGCAATGTGGGCTGCGGGGTCAAGCACGGGCTGGCCGAGTTCCGCCAGAACTGGCAACTGCCGATCCGCGCGGCCTTTGCCGACCGCATCTATACGACGGACCGGTTTCTGGCGGATGGGGATTGGGCGTCGTGTTTCGGGGTGCTGGAAGCCACGCATGTGGGCACCTTCATGGGTATCCCTGCGACGGGAAAACGCGTGCGGATCCCCTATATGGATTTCTGGCGGGTCGAGGATGGACGCATTGCCGATAATCCGGTTTTCGTCGATTTTGCCAGCGTCTGCCTGCAACTGGGCCGCGATGTCTTTGACGGCGAGGGCTGGGAGGCCTTTGACAGCGGCGCGCGCGCGGCGCCAAAGCCCTGAGGGTCCAAGGCGGTTCAAGTCTTGACGGAATCCGAATTCAAACCAGAAGTGTTCGAATTCTGATACTTGATGTTTCAACGAAGACTTGAACCGCTTTAGCCTTTGACCGCGCCTGCGGTCAGGCCGCTGACCAGATAGCGCTGGAAGAACATCACCAGAAGGAAGATCGGTATCGTGACACTGACCACGGCGGCAACCGCGAACATGATATTGCCGTCCGACTGGATCTTGCCAAGGTAGCTGGCAATCTTGGGGACCATGGTCTGATTCTGCTCTGTCAGGATCAAGCCCGACACGCTGAAATCGTTGTAGGCCAGCAGGAAGGAAAACAGACCGGTGGTGATCACCCCCGGCCACATCACCGGGATCACCGCCATGCGGAACGCCTGGAACCTCGTGCAGCCGTCGACCAGCGCGCTCTCGTCGAGATCCTTTGGGATCGACAGGAAGAACGAGTGCAGCATCCACAGCGTGAACGGCTGGTTGATCGCCACCAGGACGATGATCGCCGTCGGCAGGTAGCCCCAGATGTTGAGCTGGAAGAACGGCAGCAGGTATCCCGACACCAGCGTGATGTGCGGCATCGCGCGGAACACCAGGGCGAGGATCAGGATCAGGAACGAATAGCGCCGGCCG
>JANMJC010000441.1:0-4343 GCA_031371185.1 Paracoccaceae bacterium
TCTATGACCTGTTCCCGATCCTGAAACAAAAGCGCTATCAGGCGGCGGGCGAATTGTCGGGCGGGCAACGCCAGCAGGTGGCCGTGGGCCGCGCGCTGATGACCCAGCCCAAGGTTCTGATGCTGGACGAACCGACCGCCGGCGTGTCGCCCATCGTGATGGACGAATTGTTTGACCGCATCATCGAGATTGCCCGTTCCGGCATCTCGATCCTGATGGTCGAACAGAACGCCCGCCAGGCGCTTGAAATCGCTGACAAAGGCTATGTCCTTGTGCAGGGTTCCAACCGTTTCACCGACACCGGAGCGGTCCTTTTGGCCGACCCCGAGGTCCGCCGTTCCTTTCTGGGGGGTTGATCCATGGACTTTCTCAACGCCCTTGTCGCGATCCTGAACTACATCGTCATCCCGGGGGCAACCTATGGCAGCCAGTTGGCGCTTGGGGCGCTTGGCGTGACCTTGATCTTTGCCGTGCTGCGGTTTTCCAACTTTGCTCATGGCGACACCATGGCCTTTGGCACCGCCTTCACCATCCTGTTCACCTGGGCCTTTCAGGCGATGGGGATTTCCTTTGGCCCCCTGCCCACCGCCCTGCTGGCCCTGCCCTTCGCCATTCTTGTCACCATCGCGCTGGTCCTGACCACCGACCGGGTGGTATACCGGTTCTACCGCAAGCAAAAGGTGGCGACGATCATCATGGTGATCGTCTCGGCCGGGGTGATGTTCATCATGAACGGGCTGGTGCGCCTGATCATCGGCACCGAAGAGCGCAATTTTGCCGATGGCACGCGATTCCTGCTTGACCCCAAGGTCTTCAAGGAAGTCACCGGTCTTGCCGAACCCTTGGCGATCAAGACCACTTCGGCGGTGACGGTGATCACGGCCATGCTGTGTGTGGCCGCGCTCTTCTGGTTTCTGCAACGCACCCGCGCGGGCAAATCCATGCGGGCCTTTTCGGACAACGAGGATCTGGCGCTCTTGTCGGGCATCAACCCGGACCGCGTGGTGCAGATCACCTGGATCATCGCGGCCACTTTGGCGGTGATTGCGGGCACGCTCTACGGGTTGGACAAAAGCTTTCGCCCCGGCATCTATTTCGGCCTGATGCTGCCGATCTTCGCGGCGGCGGTGGTGGGCGGCCTTGGCAGCCCGCTTGGCGCCATCGCGGGCGGCTTCATCGTCGCCTATTCCGAGGTCTTCGTCACCTATGCCTGGAAAAAGGTCGCGGGCTATCTTCTGCCGCCCGACTGGCTGGGCGACGGGCTGATCCAGATCCTGTCGACCGACTACAAGGTGGCGGTCAGCTTTTCGATCCTGATCATCGTCTTGCTGTTCAAACCCACCGGCCTGTTCAAGAAGTAGGAGCGCCCCATGAACCGCAATCTGTATCTCTTTGGCGGCGTTGGTCTTTTGTATCTGGCCACCGGGTTCTTCTATTCCTGGAACCTGTCCCTGAACATCCTGAACCTGGGTCTGTTGTCGGCGATCATGGCCCTGGGGGTGAACATCCAATGGGGCTATGCCGGGCTGTTTTCGACCGGCATCGTCGGCTCGGTCGCACTTGGCGGTCTGGCGGTGGTGTTGATTTCGGGCAATCCGGTGCCCGACGGCTTTGCCGCAGGCGGCCCGCGCATCATCGGCGCGCTGGTCTTTGCCGTGGCCGCCGTGGTGGGCATCAGCCAGATCTACAAACGCCTGATACCGGGGCGCAGCCGTTCAATCGTGGTCATGGTGGCGATGCTGGCGGCCTTCGTGATCTTTCGCATGATGCTGGATGGCGGCGTCTCGGCGGTCGAGGCGAACAACCCCGAACAGGCTGGCAACATCGGCGGACTGGGGTGGAATCCGCTGATCGCCTGGCCGGTGGGCGGCCTTCTGGCCGGGCTTGCCGCCTATGTCATCGGCAAGGTCGCCCTGGGCCTGCGCGAGGATTATCTGGCCATCGCGACACTTGGCATCGCGGAAATCGTCGTCGCGGCCCTGAAGAACGAGGATTGGCTGACGCGCGGGGTCAAGAATCTTGGTTTTGATCATCGGCCCTGGCCGGTACCCTACGAGGTGGACTTGCAGGTCAATCCGGCCTTCCTGTCTTTTGCCAATTCGATCGGCGGCGACCCGGTGACGACCTCGACCATTCTGGTCAAGCTTCTTTATGCCGGCATGTTCACCCTGGTCCTTCTGGCGCTGATCTGGCTGACCGAGCGCGCCTTGAACAGCCCCTGGGGCCGCATGATGCGCGCCATCCGCGACAACGAAATCGCGGCTTCCGCCATGGGCAAGGACGTAAAGCGCCGCCATCTGCAGATCTTCATCATCGGCTCGGCGGTGGTCGGGTTGGCGGGGGCGATGTACACCTCGATGGTGGCGCAGATCAATCCGGGCGAATACATTCCGCTGCGCTTTACCTTCCTGATCTGGGTCATGGTGATCGTCGGCGGGTCGGGCAACAACTGGGGCTCGGTTCTGGGCGGGTTGCTGATCGGATGGCTGTATTTCATCGTCGAGGATGTCGGGCCACGGATGATGGCGCTGGTGACCATGGGCATGCCGGAGGGCGACCTGCGCCAGCATCTGATCGACAGCGCGCAGCATCTGCGTCTGGTCACCTTGGGGGTGATCCTGCTGTTGGTTCTGCGATTTGCGCCCAAAGGCCTGTTGCCGGAAAAATAGACCGCGCCTTTGGGGGGGCCGGTCACCGGCACCCCTTTGGCCGTGGACATCCGACATACACGACACTTCTTTGTCGCAAAACCGCATGACCGCCGCGCCCGGCCCCGCCATTCTGCCCCAAATTCGGCAAGTGGAGTCTGAAGACATGAAAACCCATACCCGCGTGGTGGTGATTGGCGGCGGCGTTGTCGGCTGTTCGGTGCTGTATCACCTGACCAAACTCGGCTGGTCCGATGTCATGCTGATCGAGCGGTCGGAACTGACCAGCGGATCGACCTGGCACGCGGCGGGAGGCTTTCACACCCTGAACGGCGATACCAACATGGCCGCCCTGCAAGGCTATACCATCCGGCTGTACAAAGAGCTGGAGGCGATCACCGGCATGTCCTGCGGGTTGCACCATGTCGGCGGCATCACCCTTGCCGACAATCAGGAACGCTTTGACATGCTGAAGGCGGAACGCGCCAAGCACCGCTACATGGGGCTGGACACGACGATTCTGACGCCTGACGAAGTGGCCAAGATGACCGACGGTCTGGTCAACACCAAGGGCATTCTGGGCGCGCTCTACGATCCGCTGGACGGCCACCTCGATCCCTCGGGCACCACTCATGCCTATGCCAAGGCCGCGCGGATGGGCGGCGCAGAGATCGTGCTGCACAACCGGGTGCTGGAAACCAATCCGACGGCCGAAGGCTGGGAAGTGGTTACCGAAAAAGGCACGGTCACTTGCGAGCATCTGGTGAACGCGGGCGGGCTTTGGGCGCGCGAAATCAGTGCGATGGCGGGGGTGTACCTGCCCCTTCTGCCAATGGCGCACCAGTATCTGGTGACCGATGACATTCCCGAAATCATGGAGATCCTGAAATCGGGCCGCGAGTTTCCCCATGTCATGGACCCCGGCGGCGAAAGCTATCTGCGTCAGGAAGGCCGGGGTCTGTGCATCGGGTTCTACGAAAAACCCTGCGAGCCCTGGGCCCTGGACGGCACGCCGTGGAATTTCGGCCACGAATTGCTGAACGAGCAATTCGACAAGATCGAGGATTCGGTCAACTTCGCCTATCGCCGCTTTCCAGTGCTGGAACGCTCCGGCGTCAAGCGGGTGATCCACGGGCCGTTTACCTTTGCCCCCGATGGCAATCCGCTGATCGGCCCGGTGCAGGGTCTGCGCAACTACTGGTCGGCCTGTGCGGTGATGGCGGGCTTCAGCCAAGGCGGCGGCATGGGCCTGTCGCTGGCGCAATGGATGATCCACGGCGAGGTGGAACGCGATCCGCGCGGCTTCGATGTGTCGCGCTTTGGCACCTGGACCACGCCGGGCTTTACCGTGCCCAAGGTCATCGAAAACTATCAGATGCGCTTTTCGGTCGGCTATCCGAACGAAGAACGCCCGGCCGCCCGCCCCTTCCGCACCACGCCGATGTACGACGTTCACACCGCCTTGCGCGCTGTCTGGGGCCAGCAATACGGGCTGGAAGTGCCGAATTACTATGCCCTGCCCGGAGAGCCCTTGTACGAACAGCCGACCTTCAAACGCTCGAACGCCTGGGAGGCTACGCGCCAGGAGGTCATGGCGGTGCGCCAAGGCGTCGGCATCAACGAATTGCAGAATTTCGGGAAGTATTCCGTCAAGGGGGCCGGGGCCCGCGCCTGGCTGGACCGGATCATGGCGGG
>JANMJC010000028.1:0-1712 GCA_031371185.1 Paracoccaceae bacterium
CAGGACCGGCTGTTCGACGCCGAGGTGAAAGCCGCAAACCGGCGCGCCATTCTGGCCTGGCGCGACCGGTTCCGCGGCTATTTCGAGCGCATCGCCGAAACCTATCCGCCGCGCGAGCCGGTTGATGCCGGTCAGATGGCCGACATGGTGAATGCCGTGCTGGAGGGGGGGATGATTCTTGCGCGCGGCATGGGCGACCCGCAGGTTCTGGTGCAACAGGTGCTTTTGGCCCGGCAGATGGTCAAGACAGTCTATGGCGGCCGTTAGGCGCTGCCCCTTGCGGTTGCCCGCGCGCTTTGCGAAAACGGGCCATGACACCTGACATCCTGTGCATCGGCTCGGTCCTGTGGGACATCATCGGACGCTCGGCCACCTCGATGCGGCTGGGGTCCGATGTGCCGGGCCGCATCACGCGCCTGCCCGGGGGTGTGGCGATGAACATCGCGATGACGCTGGCCCGCTTTGGCGCCCATCCTGCCATCCTGACGGCCATCGGGCGCGACCCCGAGGGCGACGAGTTGATCGCCGCCTGCACCCGCATCGGCCTGATCACCGCCCATGCCTACCGCTCGGACGATCTGCCGACCGACCGCTACATGGCCATCGAGGGCGCGAATGGTCTGATCGCCGCCGTGGCAGACGCCCATTCGCTGGAGGCGGCAGGCGACAAGATATTGCGGCCCCTGGGCGACGGGACCCTGGGAAGCGCAGCCGCACCCTGGACCGGGCCGATCGCGCTGGACGGCAATCTGACCGAAAGCCTTCTGGCCCAGATCGCCGTCTCGCCGCTGTTTGCCCGGGCCGATCTGCGCGTCGCCCCGGCGTCGCCAGGCAAGGCGACCCGGCTTTTGCCGCTGCTGACCCATCCCGGCGTGACCTTTTACGTCAATCTTGAAGAGGCCAGTCTTCTGACCCACGGCCACCACGACACCGCACCCGACGCCGCCCGCGCCCTGATTGCCAGGGGTGCTACCCGTGTGCTGGTCACCAACGGCGGCAAGACCTGCGCCATGGGGGCGGTCGGGCAAGAGCTGATTTCCGACACCCCGCCCCCGGTCATGGTTGCCCGCGTCACCGGCGCCGGCGACACCTTCATGGCCGCCCATATCATGGCGGAAAGCGCGGGCCAGAACCCGGCCGCAGCCCTGTCCTCTGCGCTCGGCGCCGCCGCCACCTATGTTTCCCAAGAGATCGGCACATGACATTTCCCCTTCGCTATTCCCCCGAGGTCGCGGCCGCCCGCGCGACGGGCAGGCCCGTCGTGGCGCTGGAATCCACCATCATCACCCATGGCATGCCGTTTCCGCAGAACGTCGAAACCGCCCGGCGCGTCGAAGCCGAGGTGCGCGCCCAGGGTGCCACCCCCGGCACCATCGCCATCCTTGCGGGCCAGATCCACATCGGGTTGACCGGGCCCGAGCTGGGCGCCCTGGGTCAGGCCAAGGCGGTCGCCAAACTGTCGCGCGCCGATCTGGCAGCCTGCCTTGCCACGGGCGGCACCGGGGCCACCACGGTGGCAGCCACCATGATCGGCGCCCACCTTGCCGGGATTGCGGTCTTTGGCACCGGGGGCATCGGCGGGGTGCATCGCGGGGCCGAGACCAGCCTCGACATCTCTGCCGACCTGCGCGAACTGGCCCAGACCCCGGTCACCGTGGTCGCCGCCGGGGCCAAGGCCATCCTTGACCTGCCGAAAACGCTGGAGGTTCTGG
>JANMJC010000042.1:0-10815 GCA_031371185.1 Paracoccaceae bacterium
CTTGCGGCCCAGCCAGCCCGCCTCGACATATTTCGTGAGCAGCGGACAGGGCCGGTATTTGGTATCCGCCAGCCCCTCATGCAATACGTTCATGATCGCCAGACAGGTGTCCAGCCCGATGAAATCGGCCAGTTCCAGCGGCCCCATCGGGTGATTGGCCCCCAGTTTCAGCGCGCCGTCGATCGAACTGACGTTGCCGACCCCTTCGTACAGGGTATAGACCGCCTCGTTGATCATCGGCATCAGGATGCGGTTGACGATGAAAGCCGGAAAATCCTCGGCGCTGGCCGCGACCTTGCCCAGGCGTTTCACCACCGCGTGCAAGGCGTCATAGGTCGGCACGTCGGTGGCAATCCCCCGGATCAACTCGACCAATTGCATCACCGGCACCGGATTCATGAAGTGGAAACCCATGAACTTTTCGGGTCGGTCGGTGCGGCTGGCCAGCCGGGTGATCGAGATCGACGAGGTGTTGGTGGACAGGATCGTATGCGGCTGCAGATGCGGCACCAAGGCGTCGAAAATCGCGTTCTTGACCGTCTCGCGTTCGGTCGCAGCTTCGATCACCAGATCGGTGGCGCCCAGATCGGCCAACGCCATGGTGGTCGAGATGCGGGCCATGGCCTCGGCCTTGTCGTCGGCCGAGATTTTGGCCGACCGAACCTGCCGGTCCATGTTCTTCCCGATGGTCGCCAGCGCCTTGTCCAGGCTTTCGGCACTGACGTCGTTCATCACCACGTCATAGCCCGCCACCGCAAAGACATGGGCAATGCCATTGCCCATCTGTCCGGCCCCCACGACGCCCACCTTGCGAATTTCCATTTGGCCCCCGCGCAATCCTTGAAGCGACATAACCAGCCGGGCCGCGAATGTACAAGCCCGCGAACGGTCGGGCCCGCGAACGGTCGGGCCCGCGAACTGTCGGGCATTTGCGCTAATTCCTTTTTTTAGCCATTTGGAAAGGCGGTTCTGGCAGACTTTTCCCTGGGTGTGAAAATTTGGGGTGTGGCATGGCTTATGCTTATCCGGGCGCGGGGGCGCTCGACTATTCCCTTTGTCATTACGACGGGTCCCGGCTTTTGTTCCGTGGCCCGGCGCGAAGTCTTGAGCGGCCCTATGTGGCGGTTCTGGGTGGGACAGAGAGTTACGGAAAGTTCGTGGAACGGCCCTATGCGGAACTGGTGCAGGACAGGTTGGGTCTGAACGTGGTCAATCTGGCCTGCGTGAACGCCGGGATCGACGTCTATCTGGCCGAAGAGCAGGTGACACGGATCGCCGCAAGGGCCGAGGCGGTGGTGGTGCAGGTCACCGGGGCGCAGAACATCTCGAACCGGTTTTACGCCGTGCATCCACGCCGAAATGACCGGTTCCTGGGGGCCACGCCGTTGTTGCGGTCGATCTACCGGCAGGTGGATTTCACCGAATTCGCCTTTACCCGCCATATGCTGGGCGTCCTGCAACAGCACTCGCGTGAGAAATTCGCGCTGATCGCAGCCGAACTGCGACAGGCCTGGGTGCAACGGATGCGGCTGCTGATCGACCGTCTGCCGCCGCAGCGCATCCTTTTGTGGATGGTCGAGAGCCCGCCACCCACCGATCCCGTTCTGGACCTGCACCGCGAGCCGCTGCTGGTCGACGCGCAGATGATCGCGGCACTGGAACCGCACGTGACCCATTTTCTGCAAATAACCCCGTCGCCCGAGGCTCTGGCCGAGGGGCCCGCCGGCAAGATCTGTTCCGAGATGGAGCGTCCGGCTGCGCGCATGTTGCCCGGTCAGGCGTTTCACCGTGAAGTGGCAGAGCGTCTGGTTGACCTTCTGGAGCGGATGGTCTGAACGAAAGAGGGCGCCCAGATCGGGGCGCCCTTTCAAAATCGTTCCGCTTGCCGACGCGACGCTGCCCTTACAGCTTTGCAATCAGCTCTGGCACGGCGGTGAACAGGTCGGCCACCAGCCCATAATCGGCCACCTGAAAGATCGGGGCCTCTTCGTCCTTGTTGATCGCGACGATCACCTTACTGTCCTTCATGCCCGCCAGATGCTGGATGGCACCCGAGATGCCGACGGCGACGTAAAGTTGCGGCGCCACGACCTTGCCGGTCTGGCCCACTTGCCAATCGTTCGGGGCATAGCCCGAATCGACGGCGGCCCGGCTGGCCCCCACGGCGGCGCCCAGTTTGTCGGCCAGACCCTCGATCAGGTCAAAGCTTTCCTTGCTGCCCACGCCGCGCCCGCCCGACACCACGATCCCGGCCGAGGTCAGTTCCGGGCGGTCCGACGAGGCGGTCTTGTCGGCAACCCAGGCCGAAAGGCCCGCTTCGCCCGGTCCGCCGATCTTTTCGACAGGGGCAGACCCCCCCGCGCCCACGGCGGTAAAGGTGGCGGTGCGCACGGTGAAGACCTTTATCGCATCGCCCGATTTCACGGTCTGCACCGCGTTGCCGGCATAGATCGGCCGTTCGAAGGTGTCGGCGTCGATGACGCTGACCGCATCGGAAATCACCATCACGTCCAGCAGGGCTGCCACGCGGGGCAGCACATTCTTGTTGGCCGCCGTCGCCGCGCCACAGATGTGGCTGTAGCCGCCCGACAGCGCCACGACCAGCGCGGCGGTCGATTCCGCCATGCCATGGCAATAGGCGTGATCTTCGGCGAACAGCACCTTGGACACGCCTTGCAGCGTGGCGGCTTCGGCCGCGGCGGCGTCGCCCCCTGTGCCCGCAATCAACACATGCACCTCGCCCAGAGCCTTCACGGCGGCCAAAGTCTTGGCCACGGCATCGGTGGCCAGCTGGCCTTCGTTCACATCCGCAATCAGAAGAACGGCCATCAGATCACCCCTGCTTCGTCTTTGAGTTTCGCAATCAGCTCGTCCACCGAGCCGACCTTGACACCGGCCTTGCGGCCCGCCGGCTCAATGGTCTTCAGGATCGCCAGACGCGGCGAAACATCGACGCCGTAGTCTGCCGGGGTCTTCATCGCCATCGGCTTGGCCTTGGCCTTCATGATGTTCGGCAACGAGGCATAGCGCGGCTCGTTCAGGCGCAGATCAACCGTGACGATGGTGGGCATCTTCACCGAAATGGTCTGCAACCCGCCATCCACTTCGCGGGTCAGCACGGCGCGGTCGCCTTCGATGGAAAGTTCGCTGGCAAAGGTGCCCTGCGACCAGCCGAGCAGGGCCGACAGCATTTGCCCGGTGGCGTTCATGTCGTTGTCGATGGCCTGCTTGCCGCACAGAACCAGACCCGGGGCCTCTTCGCGCACCACGGCGGCCAGCAGTTTGGCGACGGCCAGCGGTTCGATGTCGGTCTGCACGTTGTCGGTGGCCTCGATCAGGATCGCGCGGTCGGCCCCCATGGCAAGTGCCGTGCGCAGGGTTTCCTGAGACTGCTTGACGCCGATGGACACAACCACAACCTCGGTCGCCACACCCTTTTCCTTCAGTCGGATCGCCTCTTCGACGGCAATCTCGTCAAAGGGGTTCATCGACATCTTCACATTGGCCAGATCAACACCCGAACCGTCCGCCTTGACGCGAACCTTCACGTTGTAGTCGATCACGCGTTTGACAGGCACCAAGACCTTCATCGGCTGACGTCTCCTATCCAAGGGCCCGAAGGGGGCCATCCCAAGCTCTTGCGCGGTACTTAGCCTGTAAGACAGGGTCGCGACAGACCAAAATCGACAGATCACCGCGTCCGGACGTCGCGTAGGGGATGAAAGCGACGGTCAGGATTCGTCGAAAGGCAAGATCGACGTCGGGATCGGACCGGGCAGGACGGGCAAAAAACTGTTAAGCTGGACAAGGTGTGCGGGTTTGGTGGATGTTGTCCTGCGGCAAGTTGACCTTGGACCGGCCTCTGCGATGCGGTGGCAGGCCGGGCCCGATGCAACGGGGCGCAACCGGTTCCGCTCGCCCCTGATCTTGCCACCCAGACCACCCCATCAGAGGTTCCGTTCATGACCCCAAGACTTTTCGCCGGACCCAGGATCGAAGCACTGCAAGACGCTGTCTATGCCGGCCCGGTCCAACGCTATGACATGCAGACCCGCAGCGCCATTCCAGCGCAGTGGGCGGCGTATAATCAGCACCATATTCGCGCGCCCTCGCCCGACCCCGACGATTATTTCGGCGTCGTGTTCGACTTTTCCGAGGCGACCGGCAGCTTTGACTACATGTGCGCGCAGACCCTGGGCAAGGGTGCGGCCCTGCCCGAAGGCTTTCGCAGGCTAACGGTTCCGGCGGGAAATTGGGCGAAATTCACCACATCGGGCCATATTTCTACCATGCAGAACGCCTGGGCCGAGGTCATGGGCCATTGGCTGGGCCAGCCCGGCTGCGTTCCGCGCCCGGGACCTTCGATCGAATACTATCCGCCAGGTTTCAACGGCATGACCGGAAACGGCGGCTTTGAAATCTGGATGCCGGTGGTCTGAAAGGCCGCTCTAACGGTTGGCGCCCGGTACCCACAGCACATCGGATTTGCCATCGTCATTGGCAATGCGGCCCGCGACAAAGAGCCAGTCCGACAGCCGGTTCAGGTACTTGACCGCCTCGGGGTTGACAGGCTCGACCGTGGCCAGTTCGGTGGCCAGCCGTTCCGCGCGCCGGCATGTGGTGCGGCACAGGTGCAGGTGGGCGGCAAGGGCCGTTCCGCCCGGCAGGATAAAGCTGCGCAGCGGCGTCAGACGCTCGTTCCAGGCGTCAATCTCGGCCTCCAGCCGGTCAACCTGCGCGCCGATCACCCGCAGTCGAGGGTAGGGGACCGAGGCATCGTTTTCCAGATCAGGCGTACACAGATCGGCGCCCAGATCGAACAGGTCGTTCTGAACCCGCGCAAGGCCTGCGTCCAGGTCGCCGCTGGCATGAAGCCGGGCCATGCCGATCGTGGCATTGGTCTCGTCCACCGTGCCGTAGGCGGCGACGCGGGGCGAATGCTTGGGAACGCGGCTGCCATCGCCAAGGGCGGTTTGCCCGGCGTCGCCGGTGCGCGTGTAGATCTTCGACAGGACAACCATCAGCCGCGCGACCTCAGATAGGCGAATCCGACGATCAGAACCACTGCCACGGCCTGAGCCGCGATCCGATAGCGCATCAGGCGGTTGGCGTGCAGGCGGTTGAACTCTCCGCCCTTGCCAAAACTGCCTATACCCACGGCCAGAACGGCCAGCACCACAAAGCAGGCGATGGCCGCAAGGATAAAGAGAGGGTCGTTGATCATGGCTGCCTCCGCTGTCCGCCCAGATGTAGGGGATCCGGCGGGAAAAGCGAATGTCGAAATCGCGTCAGAGCCGCGCGATCACCCAATCCAGCGCCCGCGTCGGCAAAAGGCGGCGCAGTGCGCCCATCAGCCAGGTTGGCGTGGTCACATAATAGCGCGCCCGGGGCCTGCGGGCCTCCAGCGCGTGGATCAGTCTGGCGGTGACGGCACTGGCCGGCAGTTCGAACCTGTCCGGCCCGCTGGCCCTGTACAGCCTTTGCACCAATGGCGCGTATTCGGCCGCCCGCGCCGAGGTCTTCCAGTCGATCCAGCGTTCGAAATGCGCGATCGAATTGGCCCGGATGCTGGAGGTGATCGGCCCCGGCTCGATCAGGACCACGTCAATTCCGGTGCCCGCCATTTCAATGCGCAGCACGTCTGTCAGCCCCTCCATCGCGAATTTCGTCGCCACATAGGCGCCGCGCCATTTCATGCCCACCAGCCCCAGAACCGATGAGCAGTTGACGATCCGCCCATGCCCCTGCGCCCGCATCAACGGGATCACCCGCCGCGTCAGGTCGTGATAGCCGAACAGGTTGGTTTCGAAAATCTCGCGCAGGGCGGCGCGCGGCAGGTCTTCGACCGCGCCCGGGCAGCCAAAGGCGCCGTTGTTGTACAAGGCGTCCAAAGTGCCGCCGGTGCGGGCGTGAATTTCATCAATGGCCGCCGCCACCGAAGCCTCGTCGGCATAGTCCAGCACAAAGCTTTCCAGCCCCTCGGCCCGCAACCGCACGCAGTCCGCCTCGGCGCGGCAGGTGGCAAAGACGCGCCAGCCGCGTTTGGCCAAGCCATGGGCCGCGTCATGGCCGATCCCCGAGGAACAGCCGGTGATCAGAACGCTGCGCGGCGCGGTCCCGCTATGCACGTTGGCCACAGCGGGTTGCGGCGACCCCGGTGCCCGAGCGGCAACTCGGTTCATCGCGGTCGCGCGATGGGGCCATCTGCGCGCCCTGCCTGACGAAAACGGGCGGCGCTGCGCGCACCTTCGCTTCGGGCGCAAGGGGTGGGATCATGGTCTGCTCCTGCGTCTCTTGCCGGGACGTCTGCGGGCCAGAATGCACAGGGCGGTGGCCGGGTCAAACCCCAAGCGCGGTTGGGGGTGTTTTTGACTTCGCTGTTGCCCGCCCGCCTAGGGTTGGTCGGCGAGAAGCGCGTTTGACACATAGCCTTCAAGGCCGTCCCCCTCGATGCGGATCAGGGTCCAGCCGTCGGGGCCAGTCGTGGCAGACACCACGGCAACGGCTTCGCCCCGCGCCAGTTTGTCGATCACGGCAAAATCCTTGGACGGACCTTCGCGCACATTGGCTGTCGCTACGGCGACAAAACGCACCAAGGCTTCCGGTTCGGCCAGAACCGTCGCCGTCGAGGTTTCGACCGCCGGCTCCGCAGGGGCTTCGGGGGTCAGGATCAGGGGTTGGGCGGGCACATAGACGGCTTCGACAACCGCCTCTGCCGCAGGCGCTTCGATGGCCACAGGTGCCGAGGCCGTCACCACGCTTTGCGGCGTGACCGTCTGCGCCGCGATCGCCGGATTGCCCGTTGTCATCAACCCGTAGCGCACCTGCCCCCGGTCGGTCCCCGCAATCGTGAAGGTCACGAACATGGTCGCAAGCAATGCCAAAATCAGTCGAATCATAGGCCACCCATCACTTTTCACTGAACCGATGTTACCACGTTCGCCGTTGGATTGTGGCGGGAAAAAGCCAGGTCCCTTCCCCTGTTGCAGGGAAAAAACAACTGGCGTCCCGGGCCGTCCGACCCCGGCGATTTCCGGCTGGACCAGAGGCTTTGGGCGCACTACACAACATCCATGTCCGACAAGCCCGATGACCCCAAGATAGAGCCCATTGCCCTGGCCGAGCCGCTAAGCCGCGCCATCGGCGAGCGCTATCTGACCTATGCCCTGTCCACCATCATGCACCGTGCCCTGCCCGATGCGCGCGACGGGCTGAAGCCGGTCCACCGGCGCATCCTGTTTGCCATGCGCGAGTTGCGGCTGTCGGCCACCGGGGGTTTTCGCAAATCGGCCAAGATCTCGGGCGATGTGATGGGCAACTATCACCCGCACGGCGATGCCGCGATCTACGATGCGATGGCGCGTCTGGCGCAGGATTTCAACCTGCGCTATCCGCTGGTCGACGGGCAGGGCAACTTTGGCAACATCGACGGCGATAATCCCGCCGCCAGCCGCTATACCGAAGCCCGCCTGACCGCGATTGCCGAGACCCTGATGGAGGGGCTGGCCGAAAACGCCGTCGATTTCCGCCCGAATTACGATGGCACTTTGGAAGAGCCGGTCGTCATGCCCGCCGCCTTCCCGAACCTGCTGGCCAATGGCTCTTCGGGCATTGCCGTGGGCATGGCCACCAACATTCCGCCCCACAACCTGGACGAGTTGATCCTTGGCTGCCATGCCATGCTGAAAGACCCCGGGATTTCCGACGCGGCGCTGGTCGCCCTGATCCCCGGCCCCGATTTTCCGACCGGCGGCGTGATCATCGAACCGCGCGAGGCGATCCTGGAGGCCTATCGCACCGGTCGCGGGTCCCTGCGCACCCGTGCCAAATGGCAGGTCGAGGATCTGGGCCGGGGCATGTGGCAGATCGTGGTCACCGAAATTCCCTATCAGGTGGCGAAATCCAAGCTGATCGAGAAGCTGGCCGAGATCATCCAGACCAAGAAGGTGCCGATCCTGGCCGACGTGCGCGACGAGAGCGCCGAGGACATCCGCATCGTGCTGGAACCGCGTTCGAAGACCGTGGACCCCGACATGCTGATGGGGATGCTGTTCAAGAATTCCGATCTGGAAAGCCGGTTCAGCCTGAACATGAATGTGCTGATCGACGGTCGTGTGCCCAGGGTTTGCAGCCTGAAAGAGGTACTGCGCGCCTTTCTGGATCATCGCCGCATCGTGTTGAAACGCCGCGCCGAACACCGGGTTGAAAAGATCGACCATCGGCTTGAGGTGCTGGAAGGCTTCATCATCACCTTCCTTAATCTGGACCGTGTGATCGACATCATCCGCTATGACGAAGATCCCAAGGTCGCGCTGATGGCCGAGGACTGGGGCAAGAGCCACAAGCGGGCGATGAGTGAAAAGGACTATGTCCCTCCGCCTGCGGGTGAGGGCGAGTTGACCGAGGTGCAGGCCGAGGCGATCCTGAACATGCGCCTGCGGTCGCTGCGCCGTCTGGAAGAGATGGCGCTGATTGCCGAACGTGATGCGCTGATGCTGGAGCGCTCGGGTCTTGCCGACCTGCTGGAAAGCGACCGGCTGCAGTGGAAGCAGATCGGCACCGAGTTGGAGGCGATCCGCAGGCAGTTTGGCAAAGACACCGTTCCGGGCCGCCGCCGCACCGCCTTTTCCGAGGCGGGGGACGCCGAAGACGTGCCGTTCGAGGCGATGATCGACCGAGAGCCGATCACGGTGATCTGCAGCCAGATGGGCTGGATCCGGGCCCTGAAAGGCCATGTCGATCTGACGGCGGACCAGAAATTCAAGGACGGCGATCAGGCCCGGTTCGCCTTTCACGCCGAAACCACCGACAAGATCCTGCTGGTGGCCGCCAATGGCCGGTTCTACACGCTGATCGGGGTGAACCTTCCCGGCGGGCGCGGCATGGGCGAACCGGTGCGCCTGATGGTCGATCTGCCGAACGATGCCGAAATCCTTGACCTGATGATCTGGCGCGGGGGCGAGAAGTATCTTGTCGCGTCCACCGCCGGCGATGGCTTTGTCGTGCCCTCCGATGAGGTGCTGGCGCAGACCCGTGCGGGCAAACAGGTGCTGACATTGGGGGCGGGGGTGAAAACCGCGCTGTGCCGCCGGGTCGCGGGCGACGCCGTGGCCGTGGTCGGCGACAACCGCAAGATGTTGGTCTTTGCGCTGTCCGAACTGCCCGAAATGGCCAAGGGCAAGGGCGTGCGCCTGCAAAAGTACAAGGACGGCGGGCTGTCGGACGCCACGACCTTCGTGCTTGGCGCGGGTCTGACCTGGAAAGACCCCGCCGGGCGCACCCGCACCGAACCGGACCTTGCCGAATGGCAGGCCGCCCGCGCCACCGCCGGACGCATGGCGCCGCGCGGGTTTCCGCGCGACAACCGGTTCACCTCGTAGCGGGACGGTCCCTCACCGCACCTCGCACAGGGTTTCGTCCTTCATCGAAGCTTCGGCCATGTAGATCCAGTTGATCAGGGCGAAATAGCACACCGCCACGACCTTGCCCTTTTGCAGCGTCACCATCACGCCTTCGCCCGTCGCCTTGGGGTTGATCCGCAGCGTCGCTTCCATGGATACCTGCGCCACCGACTTTACCTCGAATCCATCATCGGTGACGGCATAGAACGAGTATTGATCCCTGGCCTGCGCCGCGCCGGCAGCGGCGATCATCACAGCGCTTGCAAGGAGGCAGATCTTCGGTCGCGTCATCGTCATCTCCTTTTGGTAAGGAACGAACGGCATCGACGGCCCCGGCGGGATCTTGACCCCGCAGGACGCGAAATTCTGGGCGCGTTCGCCTGGCCGCGCAAGTGTTTCGTTGGATCGCTTCGCGGTCCACCTCACGCCGCTTCACCCCTGCGTGCGCTCACGCGGTTGGAACATCGCGTGATCGGCTTTCCTTGGTAAGCCCGATGCACCGAGGGTCGGAATTGACCCAGGTTCACCCAAACGAGGAGACTGCCATGACCCGCATTGCAACCCTGACCGCCCTTGTCCTTGGCCTTGGCGCAGCGTCGCTGCCCGCCTTCGCCGACGAGATGATGGACCCCGCCACCCTGACCTGCGCCGATCTGATGGCGATGGACGCGGACGGAATGATGAAGGCCGGCACCGTTCTGAAAGAAGCGATGAAGGACGATGAAAAGATGATGGCGATGACGGAGGAAGAGGTGACGAAGGCCGCGGAAGAGGCCTGCAAGATGCACGGCGACGGCACCGTGATGGATGCCGTCCACATGTAATTCGTGCCGGGGTGGCCCGCCCAAGGGCCACCCCACGCCATGTGGCGCGGCGCCGAATTTTTCGCCCGCAGCCCCTTGCAACCGCAGACTGCCCGCCTATGTTGTCACGGGCAGGCCGGGCCCCTCTGGCGGCATGTTCAGTTCATGAACAGCCGTGATGTCGGACTGCACTCGAGCGCGCTCGGGTTGGCCCGGTTTTCCATGCCTTCCCGTTGCCGTGTCCCGCAACAACAGGAGGCGACTTTTGGACTTTCTCTTCACCCTCTTCCTTGGCACACCCGTCTGGATGTGGCTCACCTTCATCGGTATCGTTCTGGCCCTGCTGGTCCTTGATCTTGGCCTGCTGAACAAGGGAGATCACGAGATCGGCGTCGCCCAAAGCCTGAAGCTTTCGGCGCTTTACATCGCCCTTGGCCTTGGCTTTTCCGGCTTCGTCTGGTGGCAGATGGATGGCACCGCCACGGCGCAGTATCTGACGGCTTTCGTGGTTGAAAAGACCCTGGCGCTGGACAACATCTTTGTCATCGCGCTTATCTTTTCGTTCTTCGCGATTCCGCGTGCCTATCAGCACCGCGTGCTGTTCTGGGGCA
>JANMJC010000051.1:0-5077 GCA_031371185.1 Paracoccaceae bacterium
CGCTGATCATTTCGGGCCCGTCGCAGGACAGAAGCGAGCTGTACAGCCAGGTTGACAAGCTGATCCCGCTTTTGCCGCCCGAAGCCTTCAAGCTGGACGAAAAGGCCCGCGGTGTGACCTTTACCGAAGAGGGCAACGAGACCATCGAACGGTTGCTGCACGAAGCGGGCATCCTGCCCGAGGGGCAGGCTCTGTACGAGCCCGAAAGCACCACCATCGTACACCACGCCACGCAGGCGCTGCGGGCACACAAGCTGTACAGCCGCGATCAGCAATACATCGTGCGCGACGGCGAGGTCATGCTGATCGACGAATTCACCGGACGCATGATGCGTGGCCGCCGCCTGTCGGACGGTCTGCATCAGGCGCTGGAGGCCAAGGAAGGCGTCAAGGTTCAGCCCGAGAACGTGACCCTCGCCTCGGTCACCTTCCAGAACTATTTCCGGCTTTACGACAAGCTGGGCGGCATGACCGGCACGGCGGCGACCGAGGCCGAAGAGTTCATGGAAATCTACCGCCTTGGCGTGGTCGAGGTGCCCACCAACCGCCCGGTGATGCGCCGCGATGAAGACGATCAGGTGTTCCGCACCGCGCGCGAGAAATATCTGGGCATCGTCAAGATGATCCATGAGGCCCACGACAAGGGTCAGCCCCTGCTGGTTGGCACGACCTCGATTGAAAAGTCGGAGCTGTTGTCGGGGATGCTGAAAGAGGCGGGCGTTACGCATAACGTGCTGAACGCGCGCCAGCATGAACAAGAGGCCAAGATCGTGGCCGACGCGGGCAAGCTGGGGGCGGTGACCATCGCCACCAACATGGCCGGGCGCGGCACCGACATCCAGTTGGGCGGCAATGTCGAGATGAAGGTGATGGAGGCGATTGCCGCCGACCCTCATCTGAACCCCGACGAGGTGCGCTCGCGCATCGAGGCGGAACATGCCGACGAAAAGGCGGCGGTGATTGCGGCGGGGGGTCTGTTCGTTCTGGCCACCGAGCGCCACGAATCGCGCCGCATCGACAATCAGTTGCGCGGCCGGTCGGGCCGTCAAGGCGACCCGGGACGCTCGGCGTTCTTCCTGTCGCTGGAAGACGATCTGATGCGGATCTTCGGATCCGACCGGCTGGACGGCATCCTGTCCAAGTTGGGCCTGAAAGAGGGCGAATCGATTGTTCACCCTTGGGTCAACAAATCGCTGGAGCGCGCACAGGCCAAGGTCGAAGGCCGCAACTTTGACATCCGCAAGCAGTTGCTGAAATTCGACGATGTGATGAATGACCAGCGCAAGGCGATCTTCAGCCAGCGGCTGGAGATCATGCAGAGCACCGATCTCGAAGAGATCGCCCGCGACATGCGCCACACCGTCGTTGACGATGTGGTCGATTTCTACATGCCGCCAAAGACCTTTCCGGACCAGTGGGACGCCCCCGGCCTGCATGACGCGGTGGTCGAACGGCTGAACATGGATCTGCCGATTGACACCTGGGCCGCCGAAGAGGGCGTGGACCAGGACGTGATGCGGGCACGGATCATCGAAAACTCTGACCGGATGATGGACCTGAAGCTGCAGGCCTTCGGTCCCGAAACCATGCGCAGCTTTGAAAAGTCGCTGTTGCTGCAATCCATTGACGGCAAATGGCGCGAGCATCTGTTGCGGCTGGAACACCTGCGCTCGGTCGTGGGGTTCCGCGGATATGCGCAGCGCGATCCGCTGAACGAATACAAGTCCGAGGCCTTCACGCTGTTTGAATCCATGCTGAACTCGTTGCGGCTGAAGGTCACGCAGGATCTGGCCCGCATTCAGCCGATGAGCGAAGAGCAGCAAAAGCAGATGATCGCGCAGTATCTGGCGCAGCAGCAGGCGGCAGCAAGCGCTGCGGCCGAGGCGCAGGCCCCGGCCGTCGCCGCCCCGGCAGAACCGGTTGCCGTGGCCCTGCCCCTTGCCGCAGCGGTCCCCGTTGTGTCCACAGCGCGGCCGGGCTTTGACGCCGCGGACCGTACCACCTGGGGCGACCCGGGCCGCAACGACCTCTGCCCCTGCGGATCAGGCGAAAAGTTCAAGCATTGCCACGGCAAGCTGGTTTGAAGGGTTGAAAATCCGGTCGGGGGCAGGTCGGGACCTGCCCCTCACTCGGCGGCCAGATCCTGCGCAATGCCCAACCGGCGTTGCGTGACGACCGACAGGGCCAAAGCCGCCGCCCCATGCGCCCACAATAGATCGCCCCAGGCATGGATGGCGATTCTGGGGGGCGGGCGGTTCGCCGTCAGCGAATGCGTCGTCATCTCGGCCAGATGCTCGCCCGAATACAGATAGTCGAACCGCATCCTCGCGCCCGACAGGATGATCAGTTCGGGGTCGAACAGGTTGACGACATTGGCCAGTCCCAAAGCCAGATAGCGCCCGGCCCGTTCAAAGATCGACTGCGCCGCCTGATTGCCCGCCTTGGCTTGTGTGTACAGGCTTTCCAGCAGCGAACTGACCGACTGCAATTCGCGGGACGACCAGTTCAGCGCCGTCGTCGCCTCGCGCACAAGGGCGTAGTCGGCGACATAGGCCTCCAGACAGCCGCGCTGACCGCAGCGGCACAGGGCGCCGTCCAGATGCACCTTGGTATGGCCCAGTTCCATCCCCACCCCGCGCGACCCGCGATAAAGCCGGTGGTTCAGCACCAGACCCATGCCCAGCCCGTGTTCGATGGTGACCACGGCAAAATCCGACAGGCTGCGCCCGGCGCCAAACCACAATTCGGCCATGGTCACCAGATTGGCGTCGTTGTCGACAAAGACCGGCAGGCCCAGATTCCGGGCAAGGGTCGCCTGAAGCGGCGCCTCGCGTTGGGTCAGGATCGGTGACCAATGCACCATGCCCTGCCCCGCGTTCACAAAACCCGGAACCCCGATGCCCACCGCGGAAAGGTCGCGCGGCGCCAGGCCTGCCTTGGCGCAGACCCGCTTCAACAACCTTTGGGTGGCATCGGTCAGCGCCTCCAGCGACATGGCGCCGGGCTGGCGTGAAATCGCCTCGTCCGCAACGAGATTGCCTGCAAAATCAACGACGACGGCCATGTGCTGTCGATCCGACAGCTTGATCCCCGCCACATGACAGGCCGCCCCGCGCACGCCAAGCGCCACGGCGGGCCGCCCGCGCGCGGTTTCGGCCTCGCGCTTGTCCGCAACCTCTTCGATCAGTCCCATCTCGATCAGTTCCGAGGTCAGCATGGTCACCGTGGCCGGGCTGATCGACAGGTCGCGCGCCAACTGCACCCGGGGGGTGCGCCCGGCCGCGCGGATACGCTCGAAAATCTGCAACCGCAAAGGGCGGGCTTCGTCGGACAACGGCGGGACCAGCGGGCCACAGCCCTGCTCTTCCCCGATCAGGCGCGCGAAGGCCCCCGCCCCCGTCGTGCCAATATTTTCAGCGTCCGAACTAAACATAGGCTCCCAGACTCGGTTTGGTCAAAAATCATGCTGCGGTGCAGCGGAAACACGGCTCTTTGCGAAGATCGGCAGCATGGGGCGCATCTTTAAATTTGACAACCGAAATATTTGGCGGCAGTGTCGGATTGCACCGGCGAATCCGCCGGGTCGGCCCCGAAAATGGGGCCAGAGTCATTGGGAGGACTTCATGCGTAAGACCCTGCTCGCCGCGCTGCTCGCGGCGACCGCCTTTTCGACCGTTGCTTCGGCCGAAGGCATGAAAATCGGCGTTTCGTGGGCGAGTTTCCAGGAAGAGCGTTGGAAAATCGACGAAGCGGCCATGGTTGCTGCCATCGAAGCGGCCGGCAACACCTATGTTTCCGCTGACGCGCAATCGTCGTCGGAAAAGCAGCTGAGCGACGTTGACGCGCTGATCGCGCAGGGCGTGAATGCCCTGATCATCAACGCCTGGGACAAGGACGCCATCGGGCCGGCCATCGAGAAAGCCGCCGCCGAAGGTATTCCGGTCGTCGGCTATGACCGTCTGATCGAAGATGCGCGCACCTTCTATCTGACGTTCGACAACAAGGGCGTTGGCAAGATCATTGCGCAAGAAGTCATGAAGGTTAAGCCGGATGGCAACTATGCGATCATCCTGGGCGACCCCGGCGATCCGAACTCGGCCTTCCTGCGCGAAGGCATGGAAGAAGTGATCGGCGAGGCTGTGAAGGCCGGAACGATCAAGATCGTCGGCGAAGCCAACTCGGACGGCTGGAAGCCAGAGAATGCTCAGAAGAACATGGAGCAGATCCTGACCGCCAACAACAACGCGGTTGACGCTGTTCTGTCGGAGAATGACGGCATGGCGGGCGGCGTTGTGGCGGCCTTGTCGGCTCAGGGTCTGGTGATCCCGGTCGGTGGACAGGACGGCGACCTTGCAGCCATCAACCGCGTCGCGCGCGGCACCCAGACCGTTTCGGTGTGGAAAGACTCGCGCATGCTGGGCAAGGCCGCGGGCGAAATTGCCTCGGCCCTGGCTTCGGGCACGGCTTTGGCCGACATCGAAGGCGCGACCATGTTCAACGGCGGCGCCAATGGCGTCGAGATGAGCGCGATCCTGTTGACGCCGACGGCGATCACCAAGGACACGCTGAACCTTGCCATCGATGGTGGTCACATCACCAAAGAGCAGGCCTGCGAAGGCGCCATGGAAGGCGTTGCTGCCTGCCAGTAAGGCCAAGGAAACCTGACGGCGTCGGCCCCCGTGGCCGGCGCCCCCCCTTTCAGACGACACGGCTGACCAAGGCCAAGACCGCAGCCGCGGTCTTTTCAACAGGTCCCGGCGAGGTTTCCCCCGTATCGGTTGCCGTCTCTTCCCCCCTCTCACAATGCTGGACGAGGATATGACAGACACACCCTCCGCCTCCCCCCAATCCTCGCACGGCAGCGACCCGCAACCGGGCCTTGTCGCCCGCTTCGTGCGCGCCACCGAACTTGACACCCGCATGCTGGGAATGGTCGGCGCGCTGTTGCTGATCTGGATCAGTTTTCACCTTTATGGCGCGGTCTTTGGCGACGGCGGCAACTTTCTGACGCCGCGCAACCTGTGGAACCTGTCGGTACAAACCTCGATGACGGGGATCATGGCGACGGGCATGGTTC
>JANMJC010000067.1:0-11813 GCA_031371185.1 Paracoccaceae bacterium
CTGATAGAACACCAAGCCGGGGGGCATCTCCGCCCACGCCGGCCACCGGCATCAAGATAGTTGTCGTGCTCGACGGCCAAACGGCCGGCATCAAGCGGGCGGCGGGGATAGGACAGGTAGGAAAAGAGGGCAAGCTTCGCAAAAACGCCCCGCCAGAGCCTTCCATGGTTCCGGTCCGATCCGTTGCAAGAGATCGTGGCACCTCCCTTGCCAATCCCGCTTGGCCCCGACATCCTGCCCGAAATTCCCACCCCCGAGGTGCCGATGATCCCCTATTCCCAATGGCAGGCCGAACGTCTGGCGGCCCTTGTCGCGCCCGACGGCTGGCTGAACCTGACCGACCGGATCGAGGTCGGGCAGGGCCCGCAAACCGTGGGGTCGGCCCCGGACAATGCGGTTGTCCTGTCGGTCGGACCGGCGCGTCTGGGGACCCTGACGGTCACCTCGCCCGCCCGCGCCATCCTGGCGCGCGACGGCATCGACCACGCGTTCCTGCCCCATCCCGGCGCGGGGCCCCGTCTGCAGATCGCGGGCCTTTTGCTGGAGATCCACACGGTTGAGGGCGTCCCCGCCCTGCGCGTCCGCGACCTGTCGCGCCGCCCCGATCCGCATCTGCGCTATTTCCCGCATGACCCGGACTGGATCATCACCGCCGACTGGCAGGCCTTGCCCGAACCGCGCCGCGCGGGCATCGACATGGTCGGCGGGCGGTCCGAGGAGGTCGTGATCACCCATGTCGCGCGCTTTTCGCACGCGGGTCATCAGATCACCCTCTTGCCCACCCATGCCAAGGAGGGCCGCCCGATGTTCGTGATCCGCGATGCCACCTCGGGGCACGAAACCTATGGCGCCGCGCGCTTTTTGATCGCAGAGCCCCGGGACGGCAGGATCGTGCTTGACTTCAACCGCGCCCATACCCCGCCCTGCGGTTTCAGCGATTTCGCGATCTGCCCGCTGCCGCCGCCGGAAAACCGCCTCCCGTTTGCGGTACGGGCGGGCGAGATGGCCCCGTAAGTTGCGCTGTCAGACACTCGGGCGGGTGCTGTTTTTGGGTGGGGCGATGGCCGATGTGTCCTCGGGCATCCTGACGCGCGACCGGTCGGCATTGGGCGGTCTTGGCGTGGTCAAACTTGCGCTTGGCAACATGCTGATCTTTTCCGCCGTGTCGCGGGTGTCGGCGGCCCGGCCTGGGATGCTGGGCATTCTGGGCGCGGTCTTTGCCCCGACATGGGTTTTTGTCGTGCTGGGCGAGGTGCCGCCCCTTGCCACCCTGATCGGCGGCGGCGTGATCCTGACCGCCGCCGCCCTGCACCTGATCCACACCGCCCGCAACGCGGCTGATCCCGCGTAGATTCGCCCTTGCATCGCAGGGTTTTCGCGCGGAAAAGGGCGCGACGTTCACGGAGGCGGACATGACCCATCGCATCGCAATTCTGGGCGCTTCGGGCTATACCGGGGCCGAGTTGGTGCGTCTGATCGCCACCCATCCGCAGATGCGGATCGTGGCCCTGTCGGCTGACCGCAAGGCCGGCATGGCGATGGCCGAGGTCTTTCCCTTTCTGCGCCACCTCGACCTGCCCGCTTTGGTCAAGATCGACGAAATCGACTTTTCCGGCGTCGATCTGTGCTTTTGTGCGCTGCCCCACGGCACCACCCAGGAGGTGATTGCCAAACTGCCGCGCGACCTGAAGATTGTCGATCTGTCGGCAGATTTCCGGCTGCGTGACCCGGCAGAGTATCAAAAGTGGTACGGCGCGCCCCATGCCGCGACTGACCTGCAGGCCGAAGCCGTCTATGGCCTGACCGAGTTCTACCGCGATGACATTCGCGCCGCCCGTCTGGTGGCGGGCACCGGCTGCAATGCCGCCGCCGGTCAGTTCGCCCTGCGCCCGCTGATCTCGGCGGGGGTGATCGACCTTGACCAGATCGTGATCGACCTGAAGGCCGGAGTTTCGGGGGCGGGCCGGTCGTTGAAGGAAAACCTGCTGCATGCCGAGTTGTCGGGCGGCACCCACAGTTATTCCGCCGGGGGCAAGCACCGCCATCTGGGCGAGTTTGATCAGGAATTCGGCAAGATCGCCGGGCGTCCGGTGCATGTGCAGTTCACGCCCCACCTGTTGCCGATGAACCGCGGGATCCTGGCCACGGTCTATGTGCGCGGCGATCCGCGTGTGGTGCACCAGACCCTGACCGCAGCCTATGCGGCGGAGCCTTTCCTGCGGGTGCTGCCTTTTGGCACACTCCCCTCGACTCGCGACGTTGCAGGGTCCAACTATTGCCATGTCGGCGTGATCGGGGACCGGATCGAGGGTCGCGCCGTGGTGATCGCGGTTCTGGACAATCTGACCAAGGGATCCTCGGGGCAGGCCCTGCAGAACGCGAATCTGATGTTGGGAATGAACGAGACGACGGGCCTGATGCTGGCCCCGATGTTTCCGTAAGGGGGCGACATGGCCGGTCTGGGCGGATTGAAAAAGCAGCGTCGCATCCGGATCATCGTGCTGGCCATGGTGGCCCTTGTCGTGGCGACGGTTCTTGTCGGTTACGCGATGCGCGATGGGATCAACTATTTTCGCGCCCCCGCTCAGGTCGTGTCGGACCCGCCAGCGCCCGGCGAGATGTTTCGTCTGGGCGGGCTGGTACTTGATGGCTCCTATGACAAAGGCAAAGGGAGCCCGATTGAATTTATTATGACCGACGGAAAGGCGGACGTGCCTGTTCGCTTTAACGGGATTCCTCCAGACCTTTTTGATAATGGTTCGGGAGCTGTCGCATTAGGCCAGATGCAGGACGGCACCTTTGTGGCCACCGAGATTCTGGCCAAGCATGATGAGACCTACATGCCCAAAGAGCTCATCGACGCGCTGAAGGAACAGGGCGTCTACAAGGCCGATGGCGAAAAGATCGACCCCGGCGCGCAGACCGGCGGCTGATCTGCGGGCCCGATGCCTGCGAAGAGACCGATTTCTGATGTAAAACATGCGCTTGTCGGATAAACCTCTACCGATCTGTGAAGTTTGCTTGCCTTAACTTCTGCGTCTCAATCTGGGATCGTCCTGCCAAGGGGACAGAACAGATGCCGGTGATGACGAGGAGAGTGGCACGATGGGTGTAGGCCAGACCGCAAGACCAAGAACGCAGCGCCCGTCGGGCGCGCCTTCGATGGACGGGATTTTGGGGCAGGGCGTCGAGGCGATCGCGGGTGTTGCCGGGCGCTATGACCGCTATGTCGATGCGCTGAACCGGCTGCCGCGCCCGGCGCTGATGGTGCTGACGGTGGGACTTTTCGCCTATGCCGTGCTCGACCCCTCGGGGTTCGCCGCGCGCATGGCGGCCCTGTCGCAGGTGCCCGAACCCCTGTGGTGGATGCAGGGCGCCGTGGTGACCTTCTATTTCGGCGCGCGCGAGGCGCATTACCACCGTCAGGGCCAATCCGCCAAGGCCGAGGGGCGACGCGGCCCCGGTAAAGTTGAAAATCCGTGAAAAACCGGCGTAACGGCCCAAAGCACAGGGTCCGCCCGCCCGCCTGTCCTTGACCTGCCTTGCGCCCTCTGGCACTCCCAAGGGCGCAGGACAGGAAATGATCAAATGAACCTCTTTGCCGAAATCCGCGCCGGAATCGTAGATGCGCTGACCCATCTGGCCGATGCCGGGACCCTTCCGCAGGGTCTGAACACCGCCGCAGTATCGGTGGAACCGCCGCGCGACGCCGCGCATGGCGACATGGCCACCAACGCCGCGATGGTCCTGTCAAAGCCTGCGGGTCTGGCGCCGCGCGCCATTGCCGAGGCTTTGGCGGCCGAATTGCGGAAAGACCCGCGCATCGAGGCCGCAGATGTGGCCGGTCCGGGATTCTTGAACCTGCGCCTGTCCCCTGCCGTCTGGCAGGGCGTTGTGAAGGCCGCCCTGACCGAGGGGGCCGACTTTGGCCGTTCGACCCTGGGGCAGGGCGCCTCGGTCAACGTCGAATTCGTTTCGGCCAATCCGACCGGCCCGATGCATGTCGGCCATGTGCGCGGTGCGGTGGTGGGCGACGCGCTGTCGCGGCTTCTGGCCTTTTCGGGCTGGAAGGTGACGCGGGAATATTACATCAACGACGGCGGCGCGCAGGTCAATGTGCTGGCCCGCTCTGCCTATGAACGCTACCGCGAGGCCCATGGGTTGGAGCCCGAGATCGCCGAAGGTCTGTATCCGGGCGACTACCTTGTGCCGGTGGGTGAGGCGTTGAAGGCCAAATATGGCGACAGCCTGCTGGACAAGGGCGAGCAATTCTGGCTGGACGATATCCGCGAATTCGCCACCGAGATGATGATGACCGAAATCCGGGGCGATCTGGCGCTTCTGGGCGTTCAGATGGACGTCTATTCCTCGGAAAAGGCGCTCTATGGCACCGGCAAGATCGAAGCCGCCATCGAAGCCCTGCGCGCCAAGGGTCTGATCTATGACGGCATGCTGGAACCGCCCAAGGGCAAGACCCTGGAAGATTGGGAACCGCGCCAGCAGACCCTGTTCCGCTCGACCGCGCATGGCGATGATGTTGACCGCCCGGTGATGAAATCCGACGGCTCCTGGACCTATTTTGCCCCCGATATCGCCTATCACTACGACAAGGTGACGCGCGGTTTTGATGCGCTGATCGACATTTTCGGCGCCGACCATGGCGGCTATGTCAAGCGGATGAAGGCGGCGGTTGCGGCCTTGTCGGATGGAAAGGTGCCGCTGGACATCAAGCTGATCCAGTTGGTCAAGCTGTACAAGGGCGGCGAGCCGTTCAAGATGTCCAAGCGCGCCGGCACCTTCGTGACGCTGCGCGACGTGGTCGAACAGGCCGGGGCCGATGTGACGCGGTTCATGATGCTGACGCGCAAGAACGACGTGGCGCTGGATTTCGACTTTGACAAGGTTCTGGAGCAATCCAAGGACAACCCGGTGTTCTATGTGCAATACGCCCATGCAAGGGTCTGTTCGGTGCTGCGCCGCGCGGCCGAGGCGGGGATGGTGTTTTCCGATGCCGATCTGGCCGGGGCGGATTTGACGCAGTTAAGCCATGAGGCGGAACTGAAACTTGCGCGGCAAATCGGCGAGTGGCCGCGTCTGGTCGAGATCGCCGCGAAAACCAACGAACCCCACAGGATCGCCTTCTATCTGTATGAATTGGCATCGGATTTCCATTCCTTGTGGAACCGGGGCAATGACGACCAAAGCCTGCGCTTCGTGCAAGAGGGCAATGTCGCAACATCTGGCGCAAAAATTGCGCTGGCGCGTGCGACGGGCGTTGTGATTGCGGCGGGCTTGGGTATCCTTGGGGTCAAACCGGTTCAGGAAATGCGCTGAGAACAAGCGCTTGCTGCCCCGGTTCCCGAGCAGGAAATGATCCGGGGCGGCATGTATCGCCTTGGACGACATGAGGCGCAGATGGCGGAAATTGACTTCGAAGATTTCGATGCGGGCTACTCCTTGGGTAATTCTGCGGGCGTGCCGCGTCGCTATGACCGCCTGATCCATCTGGCCGGGGCCGCGACCTCGGTGGCGCTTTTGGTGGGTGCGGTCTGGTGGGGCTACCAGCTGGCGGTGCGCGACGTGACCGGGGTTCCGGTGATGCGCGCGCTGGACGGGCCGATGCG
Organism: Paracoccaceae bacterium; assembly: GCA_031371185.1. Classification (GTDB taxonomy): domain Bacteria; phylum Pseudomonadota; class Alphaproteobacteria; order Rhodobacterales; family Rhodobacteraceae; genus CAIYZT01. Next base: position 5,625 of record JANMJC010000067.1, read on the forward strand.
GATAGCCCCGGCCGATCCGGGCGGCGATGTGGCGATGAACCAGGGCCTTTCGGTCAACGCCGTGGCCGCGGCCGGCACCGCGGCCCCCTTGCCCGATCAATTGTTCCTTGCCCCTTCGGCGCAGGCCCTCGCCGAAGAGGACGCGGCGGGTCTTGCCCTGCCCACCGTTTCCGCAGCACCGCAGGCCGATGCCTCGGCCCTGCTGGAACTGACCGAAGAGCCCGCCTCCTTTGCCGCCAGCGACATTTCGGTTGCGGCCGAAATTCCGGTCACCGATCAGGATGCCGTGGCAGCGGCCCTGGCCGAAGCCCTGGGTCAGCCCCAGAATGTGGCTGCGCCCGAGACGCTTTTGACCACCGAAGCGACCACCGAAGTCACCTCCGACGCGCCCCTGACCCGGTCCCTGCGCCCGATGCCGCGCCCCACGACCGGCGCTGCCGATGCCGAGGTGACACTTGCCTCGGCCACGCCCGCCCCCGATGACGCCCTGACCGGGACCGCCCCCGAGTTGGACGCCGCCTCGATCGCCACCGGAACCCGGCTGGTGCAACTGGGCGCCTTTGACGATGCCGACGCCGCCCGCGCCGACTGGACGCGGATCGCCGGGCGCTTTCCCGAATTGATGACCGGCAAATCGCTGGTGGTGCAGCCCGCGCAGTCCGGCGGGCGCACCTTTTACCGCCTGCGCGCCATGGGCTTTGAAGACGAGGCCGAGGCCCGCCACTTTTGCACCGCCCTTCTGGCCGAAAACGCGACCTGCATCCCGGTCACCCAAAGATGAGCCCCTACGGCCGGACAGCCGCGATCTTTGGCTGTGAGGGGCCGGTTCTGCGGGCGTCAGAGGCGGCGTTCTTTGCCGAATGCCAGCCCTTCGGCTTCATCCTGTTCGCGCGCAGCGTCGAAAGCCCGGATCAATTGCGCCGCCTGACCGGCGACCTGCGTGCCTGTGTCGGGCGCGACGTGCCGATCTTCACCGATCAGGAAGGCGGCCGGGTGCAGCGCCTGCGCGGGCCGCATTGGCGCGAATGGTCCCCGCCCCTGGACTTTGTGCAAGCCGCCGGGCCGAACGCCGCCCGCGCGATGGAACTGCGCTTTCGCCTGATCGCGCGCGAATTGCGCGCCGTCGGCATCACCGGCAACTGCGCGCCCTCGGGCGATCTGGCCTTTGCAGAAACCCATGCCTTTCTGCGCAACCGTTGCTACGGCAGCGACCCCGGGCGGGTGGCCGACATCGCCCGGGCCGTGGCGCGCGGGCTGCGGGCCGAAGGGGTCTGGCCGGTGATCAAGCATCTGCCGGGCCATGGCCGCGCCGCTGGCGACAGCCATCTTGACCTGCCCCGCGTCACCGCCAGCCAAGAAGAACTGCGGGCGGTTGACTTCGCGCCCTTCCGCGCCCTCGCAGATCTGCCCTATGCCATGACAGCCCACATCGTCTATCCCGCCTATGACAACCGCCCGGCAACCCAATCGCCGCAGATGATCCGCGTGATCCGTCAGGAAATCGGCTTTGGCGGGCTGTTGATGACCGATGATCTGAACATGCAGGCGCTATCGGGCGATCTGCACGAACGTACAAGACTTTCGATGGCCGCCGGATGCGATCTGGCGCTGCATTGCAAGGGCGATCTGGCCGAAATGCAGCAGGTCGCGGCGGCGGCGGGGGGCTTGCGGGCCGACAGTCTGGCACGCGCTGTTTCGGTTCTTACGGATTTTCCCGGCAGCCCGGATCTTGACAGCGCCGACCTTGATGCCGAACTTCAGTCCTTGACCGCATAGGATCACCGCAATGCCCGCGCGCGACGACTGGACAGACGCCGAACCGCGCCCCGCGGCCGAGAGGCTGGTGGACGAGGCGCTGATCGTTGATGTCGACGGGTTCGAGGGGCCGCTCGACCTGCTCTTGACCCTGTCGCGCAGCCAGAAGGTCGATCTGCGCCGCATCTCGATCCTGCACCTGGTCGAGCAGTATCTGGGCTTTGTGGCCAAGGCGCAGGCGCTGCGGATCGAACTTGCCGCCGACTATCTGGTGATGGCGGCCTGGCTGGCCTATCTGAAATCGCGTCTGCTGCTGCCGCCCGACCCGCTCGAGGATGGCCCCTCGGCCGAAGATCTCGCCGCGCACCTCGCCTATCAGCTGGAACGCCTGCAGACCATGCGCGAGGCCGCCGCCACCCTGATGGCGCGTGACCAGCGCGGCCGCGATTTCTTTGTGCGCGGCGCCCCCGAAACCCAGACCCGCCGCCGCGACATCCGCTTCGAGGCCAGCCTGCTGGACCTGCTGCGCGCCTATGCCCGTATCCGCACCCGCGACGAATTTCGCCCCTATGCCTTTGACCGCCAGAACGTCTTTACCATGGAACAGGCGCTGGAGCGGATGCGCGGGCTTCTGGGTTATCTGGGCGACTGGTCGGATCTGACCAGCTTTCTGCCCGAAGGCTGGGGGCTGTCGCCGGCGCGGCGCCGGTCCGCCACCGCCGCCCATTTCGCCGCCATGCTGGAACTGGCCAAGGCCGGGCAGGTGTCGATCCGGCAGGGCGATGTCTTTTCCCCGATCCAGATCCGCAGGAGAGAGGCGACATGACCGACGCGGCCGCCGGTGCGCCCCCTGACGTCAGCCTGTTCGATGCCCCCCCGATGGGCGAGCAGGAACGCATGGTCGAGGCGATCCTGTTCGCCTCGGCAGAGCCGGTGACGCTGGCCGAATTGACCGCGCGGATGCCCGAGGGGGCCGACCCCGCCGAGGCGCTTGTCACCCTGCGCCGCCGCTATGACGGGCGCGGCGTGAACATCGTGCGGGTGGGCGATGCCTATGCCCTGCGCACCGCGCCCGATCTGGGGCACCTCATGCGCCGCGAAACCGTCGAGACCCGCAAACTGTCGCGCGCCACGATCGAGACGCTGGCCATCGTCGCCTATCACCAGCCGGTCACCCGCGCCGAGATCGAAGAGATCCGTGGCGTGGCGGTGTCGCGCGGCACGGTCGATCAACTGATGGAACTGGACTGGATCCGGCTTGGCCGCCGCCGCATGACGCCGGGCCGTCCGGTGACCTTTGTGGTCACCGAAGCTTTCCTGGACCACTTCGGCCTGGAATCCGCCCGTGATCTGCCGGGCCTGAAGGAATTGCGCGCGGCGGGATTGCTAGACAACCGTCCCTTGCCCGGGCGCGAGATGTTGGACGAAGACCCCGACGCCAAGGGACAATCGGAAATGTTCGAGGAGTAGATCATGGACCGCATCATCAACATGGTGATCAACCTGTTTTTGCGCAAAGTTCTCAGTCGCGGCATCGACGCCGGGATCGACTATGCCGCCGGCAAGGGCAAGTCGCGGCAAGAGATGACGCCGGAAGAGCTTTCGACCGCGGCCGCTGCGCGCGACACCGCCAAACGGGCCAGACAGGCCGCCAATCTGGCCCGCCGTCTCGGCAGATAGGCCGGAGTTTTCAAAACTCCGCGCCGGATCGTGCAACGGACCGGTCCGTTTTTTGCCCAGCAATCGGTCCTGTCACCCCAGTTTGAACTGCTTGGCCAGCTTAAGCCCCTGACCCTGGTAATTCGACGCGATGCCGACGCCGTAAAGCTGTGCGGGCCGGGCCTGCATCCTTTCATAGACCAGCCGCCCCACGATCTGGCCATGCTCCAGCACGAAGGGCGCCTCGTGGCAGCGCACCTCCAGCACGCCGCGCGACCCCGCCCCCCCCGCTGCCGCATAGCCAAAGCCGGGGTCGAAGAACCCCGCATAATGCACGCGGAATTCGCCCACCATGGCCAGAAAGGGCGCCATTTCGGCAGCATGATCGGGGGGGATCGTCACCGCCTCGCGGCTGACCAGAATGTAGAACGCGCCCGGGTCCAGTATGATCTGACCGGCGCCCGAGCGGATTTCTTCCCAGAAATCCACCGCCGGATAATGGCCGATGCGGGCCAGGTCGATCACCCCGGTATGCGGCTTGGCGCGGTAGCCCACAAGATCGCCGGTCCGGGGCCGCAGATCGACCGAAAATCCCAAGCCGTCCGAGATGACCGCCACGCCGTCCACCAAAGGCTCTGCCTGATGCAGGCGGGTCAGTTCCGCGTCGGACAGCACGCCATGGCCCCGGCGAAAGCGGATCTGGTTCAGCCGCTGCCCCGGGCGCACCAGCACCGAAAAGCTGCGCGGGCAAACCTCGGCATACAAGGGGCCATCGTACCCCTCGGGGATGCGGTCAAACTCGGTGCCGCCATCGGTGATGGTGCGGGTCAGAAGGTCCAGCCGCCCTGTCGAGGATTTGGCATTGGCCACCGCCGACAGGCCGGCGGGCAGGGTCAGATGCTCCATCAGCGGGATCACATAGACGCAGCCCTTTTCCAGAACCGCGCCCGCCGTCAGATCGACGCGGTGCATTTCGAACTCGGCCAGCCGTTCGGCCACAGTCCGCCCTGCCCCTGCCAGAAACGACGCGCGCACCCGGTAGGCAACCGGCCCAAGGCGCAGGTCCAGACTGGCCGGCTGGACCTGATCGTGCAGGATATCGGGGGTTCCGCGCAACGCGCCGCTGGCGATCAGGCCCTGCAGGGCCTGCGAGGGAAGCACTCCGACCGTCATGTGAACTGCCTTCCTTGCGCGAAAAAGAGAACGCCCGCGCTGCCCATGCAGGCAGGCGGGCGGTTTCTTTTGGTCGGGCCAGAGAGATTCGAACTCTCGACCTCCCGCCCCCCAGACGGACGCGCTAACCAGGCTGCGCTATGGCCCGACACGGCGCTTTCATAACGGGTTTGCGGCCAAGGGCAAGCGATAAAGCGCATCTTTCCGTCAGCTTGCATCCACAGGCAGGGCTTCCATCCGGTCGCGCAACGCCTCCAGCCGCGCCGACTGCACCGCAAGGGCCGCGCGCAGGGCATCGGGCAGGGGGCGGGGCAGGGCGGTCAGGGTCCGGGCAAGGTCCGCAAGGCCAGGAGCGGGGCCGCCCCGGGCCGGTCCGGGCGGCTGTCTTGGGGGCAAAGCGCGGTCGGCAAGGGGTGGGGTCCGCAGCGGGGGGATTTGCCGCTCGCCCCGCGACAGGGCCGTTTCCAGCGCCACCACCTGAGCCGATTCCACCGCCATAAACCCCGGCAACGGCGGGGTGTCATCGTCCTGCGCTTCGTCGGGATGGGCGGCCATCGCGGCGATCAATTCGGCATCGACGTCGTCCTCATGGGCGAAATCGCCCGCGCCCCCCAGACCCGCGACATGGCGCACGCCCTGTTCGCGCAGGATTTTCTGCACGCCGCGAATGGTCAGGCCTTCGTCATGCAACAACCGCTTGATCCCGGTCAGCAGGGCCACGTCGGCGGGGCGGTAATAGCGCCGCCCGCCCGCCCGCTTGACCGGGCGGATCTGCGGAAACCGGCTTTCCCAGAACCGCAGCACATGCGCCGGGGTTTCCAGCACCTCGGCGACCTCGCTGATGGTGCGAAACGCCTCGGGCGACTTGTCCATCGGCGGGGCCCGCCCTTACTTCTTCTTTCCGGCCGCGACGCGATCTTTCATCAGATGCGAGGGCCGGAAGGTCAGTACGCGGCGGGGCGAGATCGGAACTTCGTCGCCGGTCTTGGGGTTGCGACCGATCCGGGCGGTCTTGGCCCGCACCGAAAAGGTGCCAAAGGACGAGATCTTGACGGTTTCCGCCGCCACCAGCGCATCGGACATGTGCTGCAGCACCGCTTCCACCAGATCGGCCGATTCGTTGCGCGACAGCCCGACCTCGCGAAACACCGCCTCGCTCAGATCCATGCGCGTCAGAGTTTTTTCACTCATGTTTTCTCCCCTCGTTTCGGCCAAACATGCGCGGGATCAAATTGCGAGTCAATAACAGTGACTTGGACGGGGTTGTTGAACAATGAAATCACTGCAGATAGCCCATCCCGGAATCGGCCAAGGTCGTTTTTCCCGTTCACCCATCACCACGAAAGGGAAATGCCCGACCGCCGGGGGGCAAGCAACAGAGTTCCCGCGCGATTATGGGTCAGACCACCCCACCGAATTTCTGCTGGTGACGCTTCAAAATGCCCCCCCGAGTGTTGTGTTGGTTCAGATTGGTGAGGACTTCGAGCGGGGCTTTGTAGTCGTGGCATCGCAGTCGTGTTCTGTTGTAGGCGTAGACGAAGTCTTTCAGGAAGATGGCGCGTTCGGCGTGGCTGGCGAAGCGGGTTCCGTGGCGGCTGTTGT
>JANMJC010000080.1:0-10333 GCA_031371185.1 Paracoccaceae bacterium
CTCCGCCAACCCGCCGCCGATAGGTAACTTTGAATTACCGCAAGCCATTGCGGCCTGCAAGGCCCGAAAGCGGGGCCGGGGGGCTTGGGCGGAATGGCAGGCCCTGCAAGGCCTAGGCCAGCACGATCTCGACGCCCTGAAGGCCAAGGATCCGCGAAAGTTCCGGCGGCGGCGCGGTGTCGGTGATCAGGCGCGTCACAAGGTCCCAGCCGAACAGGCGGATCGGGGCGGATTGCGCAAACTTGAACCGGTCCGCAACGATCACCACCTCGTCGGCCTGCGACGCCATGGCGCGCCCGATCTCGGCTTCGGACATGTCGTGCACAAACACCCCATCCGGGCCAAGGGCTGCGGCCGACAGGAAGGCGCGGCTGACGTGGAACTGCCGCAGGAACGCCAGCGCCTCGGCGCCAAACGCCCCGCCGTCATGGGCGCGCAATTCGCCGCCCGCCATGAAGACGCGGTTGCCGTTGCGACCGGCAAGGGCATGGGCGACGGCCAGCGAATTGGTCGCGACCATCAGATCGCGGCGCGCCTGCAGCGCAAGGGCCGCAAAAGCGGTGGTCGACCCGATGTCCAGAAAGACCGAGGCACCGTCCGGCACAAGTTGACCCACGCGGCGGGCAATGGCGCGTTTCGCGTCGGGGTGCAGGCGCATCCGGTGGGCGAAGCTGGGCTCGGCCCCCACCTCGCGCAGGCCCGCGCCGCCGTGAAACCGCGTCACCCGACCCTGCGCTTCCAACCGTTTCAGTCCCCGGCGAACGGTTTCCTGCGATACCCCCAGACGGCGGGCGAGGGCCTCGATCCGGGCTGTGCCGCCCGGGCGCAGCAGGTCCAGAAGCTCTTCGTCGCGCGGCATGGCGGGCATCGGCGTAATCCAACAGGTGTTTTGTGAGCTTCAACGACATTACAACATAATCCCGCAAAACCCCACGGCGAATTTGACCTTGACCCCGTTGGTGCGGCAGCCTTCGGATCAGGTCGGGGGGCAAGGGGCAGGGGGCCGGAATGACGCCTTTGGAACGCGTGACATCGTTGCCGATCTGGCGCGGCGCGGTGCAGATCGCCCCCCTGGGCGGTGGCATCACGAACGTGAACTTTGTGGTGCGCGATGCGGTGCGCAAGGTCGTCGTGCGCATCGGAGACGACATTCCGGTGCACCAGATCCTGCGGTTCAACGAACTTGCCGCCTCACGCGCGGCCCATGCCGCCGGGATATCGCCTGCCGTCCTGCACCACGAGCCGGGCGTTCTGGTGATCGAGTATATCGAAGGCAAGACCCTGACCTCCGCCGATTTTCAAGCCGACGGCATGCTGGAACAGGCCGTTGACCTGATCCGGCGCACCCATCGCGAAGTGCCGCGTCATCTGCGCGGGCCGGTCCTGACCTTCTGGGTCTTTCACGTCATCCGCGACTATGCCGCGACCCTGCGGGCCGGGGGCAGCCGCCATCTGGCCCTTTTGCCGGCTCTTCTGGACGATGCCGAAGAGTTGGAACGCGCGGTCGGCCCGATCGAGATGGTCTTTGGCCACAACGATCTGTTGCCGGCCAATTTCCTGCATGACGGCACCCGGCTTTGGCTGATCGACTGGGACTATGCGGGCTTTGGCTCGGCCCTGTTCGATCTGGGCGGACTTGCGGCGAACACCGCGCTGACCCCGGCGCAAGAGACGGTGATGCTGACGCTGTATTTCGGACAGCCCCCGGATGCCTTCCTCTGGCGGCGCTACCGCGCGATGAAGGCGGCGGCGGCGCTGCGCGAAGCGCTGTGGTCGATGGTCTCCGAAATCCACTCCGAGCTTGTGTTTGACTACTCCGCCTATACCGCGGCCAATCTTGAAACCTATCGCGCGGCCCTTGCGGCCCGAAGGGACTGACATGAAAGACCTGCCCAACATCGCCCGCGCCGTCGTCATCGGCGGCGGCATCATCGGCTGTTCGACCGCCTACCACCTGGGCAAACTGGGCTGGACCGACACGGTTCTGCTGGAACGCAAGAAGCTGACCTCGGGCACGACCTTTCACGCGGCGGGGTTGGTCGGACAATTGCGAACCTCGGCCAACATCACGCAATTGCTGGGATATTCGGTTGATCTGTACAAACGTCTTGAAGCAGAGACCGGGCTGCAGACTGGCTGGAAGATGAATGGCGGCCTGCGTCTGGCCTGCAATCAGGACCGCTGGACCGAGGTCAGGCGCCAGGCCACCACGGCCCATTCCTTTGGCCTTGAAATGCACCTTCTGACCCCGCAAGAAGCGCAGGACATGTGGCCCCTGATGGCGATCGACGATCTGGTCGGGGCGGCGTTTCTGCCCACCGACGGGCAGGCCAACCCCTCTGACATCACGCAGTCGCTGGCCAAGGGCGCGCGGATGGCGGGGGTGAAGATATTCGAGGACACGCCGGTGACCCGGATCCTTGTCGAGGACGGGCGCATCCGGGGGGTCGAGACGCCCTTTGGCACCATCCAGTGCGAAAGGGTGGTGATCTGTGCCGGGCAATGGACGCGCAGCCTGGCCGCGACCGTGGGGGTGAACGTGCCCCTGGTGTCGGTCGAACACCAATACATGATCACCGAAGCCATCCCCGGCGTGACGCGCGATCTGCCGACCCTGCGCGACCCCGACCGGCGGACCTACTGGAAGGAAGAGGTCGGCGGTCTGGTCTGGGGCGGCTACGAGCCGAACCCCAAGCCCTGGGCGCAGGGCGGTATTCCCGCTGACTTTCACTTTGAAACCCTGCAACCCGACTGGGACCATTACGAACAATTCATGGACAACGCCATTGCCCGGGTTCCGACCCTTGCGACGGCCGGCGTCAAGCAACTGCTGAACGGGCCCGAAAGCTTTACCCCCGACGGCAACTTCATTCTGGGCGAGGCGCCGGAGTTGCCCAATTGCTTCATCGGCGCGGGGTTCAACGCCTTCGGCATCGCCTCGGGCGGCGGGGCGGGCATGGCGCTGGCGGAATGGGTTGCCAAGGGGGCGGCACCTTACGATCTGTGGCCGGTGGATATCCGCCGCTTTGGCCGGGTGCACCAGTCGACCGACTGGGTTCGCGCCCGCACAATGGAGGCTTACGGCAAGCATTACACCATCGCCTGGCCTGCCGAGGAAATGCGCTCGGCCCGCCCGACGCGGCGGTCGGCGCTGTACGCCCATCTCGCGGCGGCGGGGGCGTGCTTTGGCGAAAAGCTGGGCTGGGAGCGGCCGAACTGGTTTGCCGATCAGAGCGCGGGCGAGGTGGCGGCGGACGTGTATTCCTTTGGCCGCCCGGGGTGGTTTGACGCGGTGGCGCGCGAACACCGCGCCGCGCGCGAGGCGGCGGTGCTGATCGACCAATCCTCCTTCGCCAAGTTCACGCTGAAGGGGCCCGACGCGGCCAAGGCGCTGTCATGGATCGCGGCGGGGCGCGTCGACCGGGCGGTCGGCAGTCTGACCTATACCCAAATGCTGAATGATCGCGGCGGGATAGAGGCCGATGTTACAGTCGCGCGGCTGACCGAAGACGCGTTTTACATCGTCACCGGCACCGGCTTTGCCACCCATGATTTCGACTGGATCCGTCGCAACATCCCGACCTCGGCGCGCTGCGAACTGGTCGACGTCACCTCGGGGTCGGCGGTCCTGTCGCTGATGGGGCCCAAGGCTCGGCAGGTTCTGGCGCGGGTCTGCCCCGACGATCTGGGCAACGACGGGTTCCCGTTTGGCACCGCGCGGCAGATCTCGGTGGCGCAAAGCCCGGTTCTGGCGCTGCGGGTCACCTATGTCGGCGAACTGGGCTGGGAATTGCACATGCCCACCGATGTCGCCGTGACCGTCTACGAAGCGCTGATGATTGCCGGGCGCGATCTGGGGCTGGTCAACGCCGGCTACCGGGCGATTGAAACCCTGCGGCTGGAAAAGGGCTACCGCGCCTGGGGGGCCGAGATCGGGCCGGACCACACCCCGGTCGAAACCGGCCTGGACTGGGCCTGCAAGATGAAGTCGGGCTTGCCGTTCAAGGGCCGCGCGGCGATTGCGGCGCAACAGGCGAGCGGCGTGAAAAAGCGGCTGGCCGGGTTCACGGTGGATGATCCGGCGGTGGTTCTTCTGGGCCGCGAGACCATCTACCGCGACGGAGAGCGGGTGGGCTGGCTGGCCTCGGGCGGGTTCGGCCACACCATCGGCAAGCCGATCGGCTACGGGCTGATCCGCCGCGCCGAAGGGGTCACGCAGGATTTCGTCCGGTCGGGCCAGTACGAACTGGAGGTGGCAAGCACGCGCGTCCGCGCCAAAGTGCATCTGGAGCCTCTGTACGACCCCGCAAACCTGCGCATCAAAGCCTGAAGGCGCAGGGTCCGCCTGCATCCTGCGGGTGAGTCGCCCGGTCGGGAACACTTCGTGAACACGGCCGCCACCGTCGCCCGCGTCAGGGCACATTCCGTGTGAATCCGCACGCAGGTTGTTGGCCGCTTTTGGCAGTATGTCGCACGGATCAGGCATATCGCCGAAGGATCGCCACGGCACGCAAGCGGATTTGCCTTGTTTCCCGGCCTTCAAGCCCTAGTGTCAACCCATCCGATCGGCACCGAGCCGACGAAAAGACCCCAACAGGAGGACATTCCATGAAAAAACATCTTCTGCTTTCCACGATTTTGAGCCTGACGCTCGCAGGTGGCGCCTGGGCCGCCAACAACCCGGAAACCGGTGAAGCCCTGTCTGACAATGCCAACTTCAGCTACTGGCTGCTGGACAGCATCGCGACGCTTGACCCCCAGTTGATCGAAACCGTCGATGACAGCGACGTGGCGCGCCAGTTGTTCGAAGGTCTGTACACCGAAGGCCCGACCGGCGATCTGATCCCGGCGGGGGCGCTTGGCTATGACGTTTCCGACGACAAGATGACCTATACCTTCCACCTGCGCCCGGAAGCGAAATGGTCGAACGGCGATCCGGTGACCGCCGCCGATTATGTCTATGCCTGGGAGCGTCTGGTCGATCCGGCCACGGCCTCGTCCTATGCCTGGTACATGGAACTGATGCAGATCGAGAATGCGACCGCCGTCATCGCCGGGGAAAAGCCCCCGACCGAACTGGGCGTCAAGGCGATCGACGATCTGACGCTTGAGGTCAAGCTGATCACCCCCTTGCCCTATTTCGTGAAGATGACGGTGCATGGCTCGGTTCTGCCGGTGCACAAGGCCACGATTGACGCCTTTGGCCAGAAGTGGACCGATCCGGGCAATCTGGTCAGCAACGGCGCCTATACCCTGACCGTGCACAAGCCGGGCGAAAAGGCTGTGGTCACCCGCAATCCGATGTATTGGGACAATGCCAATACCATGATGGAAACCGGCACCTTCCTGACCGTCAACGACAATTCCATCGCCCTGACCCGCTATGAGGCGGGCGAGCTGGACACCGTGGGCATCCCGTCGGGCATGTATCCGCAGTTGAAGGCCGACCGTCCGGACGAGGCGTTTTCTGCGCCGCGCGCCTGCACTTATTACTATCTCTTGAACATGGATACGGCCAAGGGCCCGGCCGCGCTGCAGGATGTCAATGTCCGTCAGGCCCTGTCGATGGCGGTGGATCGCAACATCATCACCGACAAGATCCTGCAATCGGGCCAGATCCCGGCCTACACCCTGACGCCTGCCGCCATGGCCGGCTTCACCGTGCCGGACGTGCCGATGGCCGCGATGACCCAGGAAGAGCGCACCGCCGAGGCCAAGCGCCTGCTGGAGGCCGCGGGCTATACCGCCGACAATCCGCTGAAGCTGACGCTGAACTACAACACCGACGAGGGCCACAAGAAGATGGCCGTCGCGGTGCAGCAGTTCTACAAGGCGGTGGGGGTGGAGTTGACGCTGAACAACAACGAGTGGAAGGTTCATTCCGACCTGATGCACTCGCATGATTATGAGATGGCCCGGTCGGCCTGGTGCGGCGATTACAACGAAGCCTCGACCTTCCTTGACCTGTTCACCTCGTCCTCGGGGTTCAACGATGTGGCCTATGTCAACGCCGACTATGACAAGCTGATGGCCGATGCCAAGACCATGGAAGATCCGCAGGCGAACTACACCGCCGCCGAGCAGATCCTGGCCAAGGACATGCCGATCATCCCGATCTATCACTACACCTCCTCGCGGATGCTGAAGACCGACATCAAGGGGTATCCCAGCATGAACGTCTTCGGGAACTGGTATCTGAAGGAACTGTACCGCGTCGCCCAGTGACGAAAGTGCTGTGACGAAACGGGCGAAGGGGTAACCCCCCCTTCGCCCCCTTTTGCGGGTTCCAGATGCTTTCCTTCATTGCCAAACGCCTGCTCGTCGCCATTCCGACGTTGCTGATCCTCATCGTATCTTCGGCCTTGCTGATGCATGCGGCCCCCGGCGGTCCCTTTACAGGCGAGCGCAAGTTGCCGGCCGAGGTTCTGGCCAATCTGAACGCCAAATACGGGCTGGATCAGCCGTTGTGGATGCAGATCTGGACCTATCTGAAGGATCTGATCTTTCATTTCGATTTCGGGCCCTCGTTCAAATACAAGGACCGCACGGTGAACGACATCATCGCGCAGGGCTTTCCGATCACCCTGAAATACGGGTTCTGGTCCTTTGTCGTGGCGACGGTCCTGGGCATTACCGCCGGGGTCTGGGCGTCAATCCGCCAGAACACCTGGGTCGATTATCTGGTCCTTGGCGTGGCGATCTTTGGCGCGGTTCTGCCCGGCTTCGTGCTGGCGCCGATCCTGGTGCTGGTATTCACCCTGTGGCTGCGCTGGTTGCCCGGAGGGGGCTGGGAAGACGGGCAGTGGCAATATCTGGTCATGCCGGTGATCGCCTTGTCCACCGGCTATGTCGCGTCGATCGCGCGGATCATGCGCTCGTCAATGCTCGAGGTGCTGACCTCGAACCATGTGCGCACGGCACGGGCCAAGGGACTGCCCGAAAGCGTGGTGATCTGGCGCCATGTGATGAAGCCCGCCATGCTGCCGCTGGTGTCCTATCTGGGGCCGGTCTTCGTGGGCATGGTGACCGGGTCGGTGGTGATCGACATGTATTTCTCGACGGGGGGGATCGGGCGCAGCTTTGTCGATTCGGCCTTGAACCGCGACTATTCCGTCATGCTGGGCATCACCATTCTGGTCGGCGCCCTGACGATCCTTTTCAACCTCCTGGTCGACATACTTTATGCGTGGATCGACCCGAAAATCAGGTATTAATCCATGGTCACCGCCAACCTTCGCGCGGGCGATCTGTCCGCCATCACTGCAAATGCCGAAATCAAGGGACGCTCGCTGTGGGCCGATGCGCGGCTGCGCTTCATGCGCAACAAGGCGGCGGTTGCGGGCACCGTGATTCTGATCCTGGTTGCCCTGTTTTCCTTTACCGGAGAGTTGATCAGCCCCTGGACCAACGAAGAGATCGACTTCAACCTGATCGGCTCGGTGACGACGCAAGGCATGCCGTCCTACGGCAACGGCCACTACTTCGGCACCGATGATCTGGGGCGCGACCTGTTCGCGCGCACCGCCCAGGGCACGCGGATTTCGCTGATGGTAGGCATCGTGGGCTCGTTCATCGCGGTGATCGTCGGCACGGTTTACGGCGCTGTGTCGGGCTATGTCGGCGGGCGCACCGATCAGGTGATGATGCGGATCGTCGACATCCTGTCGGCCATCCCGTTCATGTTCGTGCTGATCCTGCTGCTGGTGATGTTCGGCCGGTCGATCTTCATGATCTTCGTGGGCATCGGGCTTTTGTCCTGGCTGGGTATGGCGCGGATCGTGCGCGGCCAAACCCTGAGCCTGAAGCACAAGGAATATATCGAGGCGGCGCGGGCCAGCGGGGTTTCCAGCTGGAAAATCATCCTGCGCCACATCGTGCCCAACCTTCTGGGCATCGTGGCGGTCTATTCCACGCTCTTGATCCCCGACATGATCATGGCCGAAAGCTTCATCTCGTTTCTGGGCCTGGGGGTGCAGGAACCGCTGACCTCGCTCGGCGCGCTGATTTCCGAAGGAGGCAAGGCGATCACCCAGGGCGCGATGTGGCAACTGTACTTTCCCTTGGGGTTCTTCATCGTGACGCTTTACGCCTTTTACTTCGTGGGCGACGGCCTGCGCGACGCGCTTGACCCGAAGGACCGCTAGAATGGCTTTGCTGGACGTCTCTAACCTGAGCGTGGCCTTCGCCACCAACGACGGCACGGTCAACGCGGTCAACTCGGTTTCCTTTCAACTGAACCGGGGCGAGACCCTGGGAATCGTGGGCGAAAGCGGGTCGGGGAAATCTCAACTGTCCTTTGCGATCATGGGGTTGTTGGCCAGGAACGGGCAGGCATCGGGGTCGGTCACACTGGACGGGCAGGAAATTCTGAACGCCCCCCAGTCGGTGCTGAACCCGCTGCGCGCCGCCAAAATGGCGATGATCTTTCAAGACCCGATGACCTCGCTGAACCCTTACATGCGGGTGTCCGACCAGATGGCCGAGGTGCTGACCCACCACAAGGGCATGTCCAAGGCCGATGCTGTGATGGAATGCGTGCGCATGCTGGACGCGGTGAAAATCCCCGACGCCCGCGGCCGCATCCGGCTGTATCCGCACGAATTTTCGGGCGGCATGCGGCAAAGGGTGATGATCGCGATGTCGCTGCTGTGCCGCCCCGACCTGTTGATCGCGGACGAGCCGACGACGGCGCTGGATGTGACGGTGCAGGCGCAGATCATGGCCTTGCTGGGCGAGTTGCAGAAAGAGTTCGGCATGGCCACCATCCTGATCACCCATGATCTGGGGGTTATCGCGGGGTTCTGCCGCAATGTGATCGTGCTTTATGGCGGTCAGGTGATGGAAAAGGCCCCGGTGGACCCCTTGTTCGCCAGCCCCTCCCATCCCTATACCCGCGGGCTGATTTCGGCCATTCCGCGCGTCGATACCCATGGCGAGGTGCTGGTGACCATTCCCGGCGCGCCGCCCAACATGATGCGGGCGCCCAAGGGCTGCCCCTTTGCGCCGCGTTGCGCCCATGCGGGCGACGATTGCCATGACCATCTGGCGCCCCTGACCGAATTCGCGCCGGGCCGCCTGCGCGCCTGCAACCGCTCTGTGGAGGAACTGGCATGACCACGCCCCTGCTGGAGGCCCGCGATCTGCGTGTCAGCTTCCACATCCGCCGCGAGGGCGACATGCCCTGGACGCGCGCGCGTGAGTTGAAGGCGCTGAACGGGGTGAACTTCAGTCTGAATGCCGGAGAGACCCTGGGGATCGTCGGGGAATCGGGCTGCGGCAAGTCCACGCTGGCCCGCGCCCTGATCAGGATGGTTCCGGCGACGGGCAAGGTGATCTGGGAGGGCAAGACCGACCTGCTGGGCCTGAGTGCCGCCGAAATGCTGAAATACCGCTCGGCGGTGCAGATGGTGTTTCAGGACCCGCTGGCCAGCCTGAACCCGCGCATGACCGTGGGTCAGATCATTTCCGAACCGCTGCGCACCCACCACCCCGACCTGTCGCGTGACGCGGTCAAAAAGCGGGTGCAGAGCATGATGGAGCGGGTCGGCCTCTTGCCCAACCAGATCAACCGCTATCCGCATGAATTTTCGGGCGGTCAGTGCCAGCGCATCGGCATCGCCCGCGCCCTGATCGTGGGGCCGCGCCTGCTGATCTGCGACGAGCCGGTCTCGGCGCTGGACGTGTCCATTCAGGCGCAGGTCATCAATCTTCTGGCCGAATTGCAGCGCGATCTGGGGCTGGCGATGATCTTCATCGCGCATGATCTGTCGGTAGTCAAACACATCAGCGACCGGGTGATGGTGCTGTATCTGGGCCGCACCATGGAGGTGGCAGACGCCCGCGATCTGTTCGGCCATGCGGCCCACCCCTATACCCGCGCGCTGTTGTCGGCGGTGCCGATCCCGGATCCGGTCAAGGAACGCGCCAAGAAGATGATCCCGCTGGACGGCGAGTTGCCTTCGCCCATGGCGCCGCCCTCGGGCTGCGTGTTTCGCACCAGGTGCCCGCTGGCCTATGAGCGTTGCACGCGCGAGGTGCCGGCCCTTCTGGGCGTCGGCCACGAGGTGGCCTGCCACAAGGTCGATGTCGCAGCGCTGGCCTCGGCCTGACCCTGGAGGGCGGGCGGGCTTGATCCGGAACCTTGTCAACAAGACGACGGGGCAAGGCCCCAAACGCGAAGGCCGCCCAGAAGGACGGCCCGCTAAGGTCTTGTAGCCGTTGTAATTTTGGCTCCGGCGGTAGGGATCGAACCTACGACATGCTGATTAACAGTCAGCCGCTCTACCGCTGAGCTACGCCGGAACACGGGGCGGTCTATAACAAGGGGGGCGGG